>NZ_JBYSXE010000021.1:0-61276 GCF_058781925.1 Sphingobium sp. FW306-1B-F04DB
CGCGCATCCGTCATTTTAGCGACCACCGCGCCGGCCAGGTGGCTCAGCGCCGCGGTGAAAGGGCATATATGGAGGGGGTTGAGTCGCGTCAACCGCCTTTCTGCGCTTTGGTCACGATCCTGTAAAAAAGATGGCGACAACGAAGGGTGAAGGTAGTCAAACGGCTGATTTCCGGGCATTTCGATCCTAGCGTCTGGCGGTTGGCCTGCCAGAGACCGGGCCATGCGCGGGCGCGAATCGTCGCTGGCGGCGCGCTGGTTCGTCACCGGAGCCGAATCGTCGGCTGATTCGATCGTACAGGACGGTTCATGGCAGGAGGACCGCGGCCCCGGTCAGCCGTCCCTCGCGCAATGCCGCGAGCGGTGCATTCGCCTGCTCCAGCGGGAAGGTCGTGACGACCGTCCTGAGCGTCATCCGTTCGGCGACCGCGAAAAAGGTCTCGCCGTCAGCGCGCGTGAGATTGGCGACCGACAGAATCGCGCGCTCGCCCCAAAGATCGGCATAGGGAAAGCCGGGGATGTCGCTCATATGGATCCCGGCGCAGACCACACGCCCGCCCTTGCGGACCTGCCGCAGCGCCGGCGGCACGAGCGCACCCACGGGCGCGAAGATGATCGCCGCGTCGAGTGGGCGCGGCGCGGGTGCGTCCGAACCGCCTGCCCAGATGCAGCCCAGTTCGCGGGCGAGCCGCTGCGCCGCCTCGTCGCCGGGCCGGGTAAAGGCATGGACGCGCCGGCCCTGCCATGCCGCGACCTGCGCGATGATATGCGCGGCGGCGCCGAAGCCGTAGAGCCCGATGTCGCCCCCCTCCCCTGCCATGGCGAGCGAGCGCCAGCCGATCAGCCCCGCGCAGAGCAGCGGCGCCACCTCGGCATCGCCAAGCCGATCGGGCAACGAAAAGCAGAAGCGCGCATCCGCGACCGCGTGCGTCGCATAGCCCCCATCGCGCGTGCAGCCGGTGAAGACCGGACGATCGCACAGATTTTCGTGTCCGGCGCGGCAATAGCGGCAGGCGCCGCAGCTCGCGCCGAGCCAGGGCACGCCGACCCGCTGCCCGACTGAAACGTTCCGCACATTCCGCCCCATCGCGAGGACGCGCCCGACGATCTCGTGCCCCGGGACGATCGGGTAACACGCCGCGACCTCGCCATCGACGATATGAAGGTCTGTCCGACACACCCCGCAGGCGGCAACCGCGAGCAGGAGATCCTCTGCCCCCATCGCAGGTAGCGCGCGTTCCGCCAACCGCAGCGGCAGGTGCGGTGCATCCAGTTGCATGACGCGGCAGGCGGACATGCGCCGATCATGCCACAGGCAATCGGCATCGTCGCGCCCTGGCAAATCCGGCACAACCGTGATCTGGGCGCGTCCGCCGGGCAAAACCATATGCAAAACATATGGAACGCGATCCTCGCCGGTCTCGCATTCAAATCCGCGCATCACCTAATCGCACGCCTCACATCGACTCGGGTGCCGGATGATCCAGCGCCCCAGCGGTGATTTGGGGTGTAACAATGCACAAGATTACCAAGTTTCTCGCCGTTTCCACCTTCGCGCTTGCATCCGCGGCGCCGGCCTATGCCCAGGAGGAAACCGCGCAACCCGCCGAGACCGAGACGCCGACGCCAGCGATCACGCTGTCGGGAAGCGCCGCGCTCGTTTCGCAATATCGTTTCCGCGGCGTTTCGCAGTCCGACGAGGATCTGGCCGTGCAGGCGGGCCTCACCGCGACGCATGAGTCGGGCTTCTATGTCGGCACCTGGGGCTCGAACCTCGCGGGCTTCGGCAGCTTTGGCGGTTCGAACATGGAACTGGACGTGTTCGGCGGGTACAAGACGCAGGTCGGCGGCGTGACGCTCGACGGCGGCCTGCTCTGGTATCTCTACCCCGGCACCGACGGCACCGACTATGCCGAGCCCTATGCCTCGATCAGTGGCACCGTTGGCCCCGCATCGCTCAAGCTCGGCGCCGCCTATGCACCCAAGCAGGATGCGATCGGCGATGAAGACAACCTCTATGTGTACACCGATGCCGGTGTCGGGATCCCCGGCGCACCGGTCACGCTGAAGGCGCATGTTGGCTACACGACCGGCAACGGTTCGACACTCGCCGGCCCTGACGGCAACTATGTCGACTGGCTGATCGGCGCCGACTTTACCTACAAGATGCTGACCCTGGGCGTCGCCTATGTCGACACCGACATCGGCAAGACCGCAGCCGACACCTTCTACACGAGCGGGACGACCCCGGGCCGCCAGATCGTCGACGGCGCCGCGGTCGTGTCGCTCACCGCAGCCTTCTGACAAGGAGAACACCCATGGGTGATGTGTTGTGGATCGGACTGATCCTTGGACTGCTGGGCGTAACCATCGCCTATGTCCGCCTGTGCGACAACGCGTGAGGGGGCGGCATGACACTTGATCTCTGGCTCGCCGCAATCACCGCGATTGCCCTTCTCATCTATCTGGTCGCCGTGCTCGTGCGACCCGAACGCTATTGATCGGAGGCTTGCCATGACGTTTCAGGGCTGGATCCTCATCCTCGCTTTTGTCGGCACATTGCTGGCACTCACAAAACCCATGGGTCAGTGGCTGTTCGCGCTCTATGAAGGGCGCCGGACGCCGCTTCACGCCGTGCTCGGCCCCGTCGAGCGCGGTTTCTACAAACTCTCGGGCATCAATCCCGACGAAGAGCAGAGCTGGCGGCGCTATGCCGTCCACATGCTGCTGTTCAACGCGGTGCTGCTGTTCCTTACCTATGCGGTGCTCAGGCTCCAGGGCGTGCTGCCCGGGAATCCGCTGGGCTTCGCCGGGGTCAGCGAGCATCTCGCCTTCAATACGGCGGTCAGCTTCACCACCAACACCAACTGGCAGAGCTATGCGGGTGAATCGACGATGTCGAACCTGTCGCAGATGCTCGGCCTCACCATCCACAACTTCCTGTCGGCGGCGACGGGTATCGCGCTCGCCTTCGCGCTGTTCCGCGGCTTTGCCCGGCGCGAGGCAAAGGCGATCGGCAATTTCTGGGCCGATGTCACGCGCGTCACGCTCTATCTGCTGCTGCCGCTCTGCATCGTCTATGCCCTCTTCCTGATCGCGAACGGCGTGCCGCAGACGCTGGCCGGTTCTGTCGACATCGCAACGCTCGAAGGCGTGAAGCAGACGCTCGCGCTCGGCCCGGTCGCTTCGCAGGAAGCTATCAAGATGCTCGGCACCAATGGCGGCGGCTTCTTCAACGCCAACTCCGCGCATCCCTTCGAAAACCCCAATGCGCTCATCAATTTCGTCCAGATGCTCTCGATCTTCTTGATCGGCGTGGGGCTTACCTGGACCTTCGGCAAGGCCGTGGGCAACACGCGCCAGGGCTGGGCAATCCTTGCGGCGATGATGATCCTGTTTCTCGCAGGCACTGCCGTCACCTACTGGCAGGAAGCCGCAGGCAATCCGGTGCTGCATCAGCTCGGCGTTGCGGGGGGCAATATGGAGGGCAAGGAGGTCCGTTTCGGCATTGCCGCCTCCGCCTTGTTCTCGGTGGTGACCACCGCGGCTTCGTGCGGCGCGGTCAATGCGATGCACGACAGCTTTACCGCGCTTGGCGGCATGATCCCGCTGTTCAACATGCAGCTCGGCGAAATCGTCGTCGGTGGCGTCGGCGCAGGCATCTATGGCTTCCTGCTCTTCGCGATCCTCGCGGTGTTCGTCGCGGGCCTCATGGTCGGACGTACCCCTGAATATGTCGGCAAGAAGATCGAGGGGCGCGAGGTGAAGCTCACTGTTCTCGCGATCGCGATCCTGCCGCTCATCATCCTCGGCTTCACCGCACTGAGCTCCGTGCTCGATGCGGGGCTCGCGGGTCCGCTCAACAAGGGGCCCCACGGCTTTTCCGAGATCCTCTACGCCTTCACTTCGGGCGTGGCGAACAACGGCTCGGCCTTTGCGGGGCTCACTGCCAACACGCCCTATTACAACGCGCTGCTTGGCATCGCGATGTGGCTCGGACGCTTTTTCATCATCGTGCCGATGCTGGCGATCGCCGGCTCGCTCGCGTCCAAGAAGCACCATGCCGAGTCCGCGGGATCCTTCCCCACCACGGGCGGCCTGTGGGTCGGCCTGCTGGTCGGGATCATCCTGGTCCTGGGCGGCCTTACCTTCCTGCCGAGCCTCGCGCTCGGTCCCATCGCCGATCATCTCTCGATGATCCGCGGCCAACTCTTCTGATCGGGGCGAAAACATATGACTCGCACCGCACCTAAATCCATCTTCACGGCAGACCTGCTCGTGCCTGCGATCGGCGATGCCTTTCGCAAGCTCGATCCGCGGCAGCTGATCCGCAACCCGGTGATGTTCGTCACCGCCGTCGTGGCAGCGCTGCTGACGATCCTGCTCGTCGTCGGCAACGACCCCTTGAGCTTCGGCTTCAAGCTCCAGCTCGCAATCTGGCTGTGGCTCACCGTGCTCTTCGGCACCTTTGCCGAGGCGCTTGCCGAGGGCCGGGGCAAGGCGCAGGCCGCCAGCCTGCGCGCCACCAAGGCCGAACTCACCGCCAAGCGGCTGAAGGGCAAGGGCGACGCGATCGAGGTCGTGCCCGCCAGCGCGCTCAGGATCGACGACATCGTCCTCGTCCAGACCGGCGACATCATCCCCTCCGACGGTGATGTCGTCGCGGGCGTCGCCTCGGTCAACGAATCGGCAATCACCGGCGAAAGCGCGCCGGTGATCCGCGAGGCAGGCGGCGACCGCTCCGCGGTGACTGCGGGCACGCGCGTCATCTCCGACGAGATCCGCGTCCGCGTCACGGTCAATCCCGGTCACGGCTTTCTCGATCGGATGATCGCGCTGGTCGAGGGCGCCGAGCGACAGAAGACGCCCAATGAAATTGCGCTGACCATCCTGCTGGTCGGCCTTACGATCATCTTCCTGATCGCGGTCGCGACGATCCCCGGTTTCGCGAGCTATGCGGGGGGCAGCATCCCCGTCTCGATCCTCGCCGCGCTGCTGATCACGCTCATCCCCACGACCATCGCCGCGTTGCTTTCGGCGATCGGCATTGCGGGCATGGACAGGCTGGTGCGCTTCAACGTGCTCGCCAAGTCGGGCCGCGCGGTGGAGGCCGCGGGCGACATCGATACGCTGCTGCTCGACAAGACCGGCACGATCACGGTTGGCGACCGCCAGGCGAGCGAGTTCCGCACCGTCGGCAACACCAGCGTCAACGAGCTTGCCGAAGCGGCGCTGCTCGCCAGCCTTGCCGACGAAACGCCCGAGGGTCGCTCGATTGTCGTACTCGCGCGCGACCTGTTCGGCATCAAAATCGCCGAGCTGCCCAAAGGATCGGAGGTCATTCCCTTCACCGCGCAGACCCGGATCTCGGGGATCAGGCACAACAGCTCGACGATCCAGAAGGGTGCGGTCGACTCGGTACTCAAGGCCAATCCCGGCGTCGGCGAAACCGCCGCGGCAACCGAGCTGCGCCGCATCACCGACGAGATCGCGCGTCAGGGCGGAACGCCATTGGCAGTGGCCAAGGACGGCAAGCTGCTTGGCGCCATCTTCCTCAAGGACATCGTCAAGGCGGGCATTCGCGAACGCTTCGCCGAACTGCGCGCCATGGGCATCCGCACCGTGATGATCACCGGCGACAATCCGCTGACCGCCGCCTCGATCGCGGCCGAGGCGGGGGTGGATGATTTCCTCGCGCAGGCGACGCCCGAGGACAAGCTGGTGCTGATCCGCAAGGAGCAGGAAGGCGGCAAGCTCATCGCGATGTGTGGTGACGGCACCAACGACGCCCCCGCCCTTGCCCAGGCCGATGTCGGCGTGTCGATGAACACCGGCACCCAGGCCGCGCGCGAGGCGGGCAACATGGTCGATCTCGACAGCGATCCGACCAAGCTGATCGAGGTCGTCGGCCTCGGCAAACAGCTGCTGATGACGCGGGGTGCGCTCACCACCTTCTCGGTCGCCAACGACGTCGCCAAATATTTCGCGATCATCCCCGCGATGTTCGTCGTGCTCTATCCGGGGCTCGCCGTGCTCAACGTGATGGGACTCGCTACGCCCGAATCGGCGATCCTCTCGGCGATCATCTTCAACGCGCTGATCATCCCGCTGCTCGTGCCGCTCGCGCTCAAGGGCGTGAAGTACAAGCCGATGGGCGCGGGCCCGCTGCTCGCGCGCAACCTCGCCATCTACGGTCTTGGCGGCCTGGTGGCGCCGTTCATCGGCATCAAGCTGATCGACGTCGTCGTCAACGCCATCGGCCTTGCATAGGAGTAAATGACCATGGGCAAGGATATCGCAACCGCGCTCCGTCCCGCATTCGCGCTCACCATATTGTTCGCGCTGCTGCTCGGGATCGCCTATCCGCTCGCGCTCACCGGCATCGGCCAGCTGATCTTCCCCAGCCAGGCCAATGGCAGCCTGATCGAGGAGGACGGCAAGGTCATCGGCTCGAGCGTCGTCGGCCAGGCTTTCACCGGCGAGCGCTATTTCCACACGCGCCCCTCGGCCGCGGGCAAGGGCTATGACGGGCTTGCCTCGTCAGGCTCCAATCTCGGGCCGACGAGCCAGGCGCTGGTCGATCGGGTGAAGACCGATATCGAGGCGCGCCGCGCCGAAGGTATCTCGGGTGGCCTGCCCGCCGATAGCGTCACCGCCTCGGGTTCGGGCCTCGATCCCGATATCTCGCCCGAAACCGCACTGGCGCAGGTTCCGCGTGTCGCGCGCGTGCGCGGTCTGCCCGAAGCCGGCGTTCGCACGCTGGTTGAACAGTCGATCGCGCAGCCACTGCTCGGTGTTCTCGGAGAGCCGCGCATCAATGTGCTCGCGCTCAATCGACAGCTGGACCGTCTCGGCGCTAATAAGCCCGAGTGAGACAGGACGAAAATCGACCCGAACCCGAGGCCCTTCTGCGTCAGGCGACGCAGGAGGGCCGCGGCCGTCTGAAGGTGTTCCTCGGCGCCGCACCGGGGGTGGGCAAGACCTATGAGATGCTCTCCGACGGTGCAGAGCAGCGCCGTGACGGAGTCGATGTCGTCATTGGCGTGGTCGAGACGCACGGCCGACAGGAAACCGAGCTGCTGACGCGCGGGCACGAGATCATTCCGCGACTCTCCATTCCCTATCAGGGGCATGTGATCAGCGAGATGGACATCGACGCCATTCTCGAACGCCATCCCCAGCTCGTGCTCGTCGACGAGCTGGCGCACACCAACGCGCCGGGCAGCCGACACCCCAAGCGCTATCAGGATGTCGAGGAACTCCTCGATGCGGGGATCGACGTCTATTCGACGATCAACATCCAGCATATCGAAAGCCTCAACGACGTCGTCGCGTCCTTCACGCGCGTCCGCGTGCGCGAGACCATACCCGATCGCATCCTCGAGACCGCCGAGATCGAGGTGGTCGACATCCCGCCCGACGAGCTGATCGAGCGACTGAAGGCGGGCAAGGTCTATATTCCCGAGGAGGCGAGCCGCGCGCTCACGCACTTCTTCTCCAAGTCCAATCTCTCGGCGCTGCGCGAGCTCGCGCTGCGCCGCGCGGCGCAGGCTGTCGATGCGCAGATGCTCGACTATGTCCGCGCGCACGCGCTCGCGGGCACCTTCGCGGCGGGCGAACGCGTGCTCGTCGCGGTCAGCGAGCAGCCGCATACGCTCGGTCTCGTCCGCGCAGCCAAGCGCCTCGCCGATGCGCTGCGCGCGCCCTGGACCGCGGTGCATATCGAGACGCGCCGCGCGCACGAGCTTTCGGACGCCGAGCGCCAGCGCGTCGCCGAGGCGCTCGCGCTCGCCTCGCAACTGGGCGCGGTCACCGCGACGATCCCCGCCGCCGATGTCGTGAGCGGGCTTTCGACGTTCGCGCGCGAGGCACGCGCTACGCAGATCGTCGTCGGCAAGTCGTCGCGCTCCTGGTGGTTCGAATTCCGCCACGGATCGGTGGTCGATCGGCTCGTCCGGAGTGTCTCGGATATCGCGGTCCATGTGCTGCCCGCTGAAGAGGAAACCCCCGCTCCGCGCGTCGAGCGCGGGCGCCCGAGCAACTGGGGCGAGCCCAGCGACTATCTCTGGTCGATGCTGATGGTGGCGGGGGTGACCGCGATCGGACGGTTGCTGTTCCAGATCCTCGCTCTGGAGAATGTCGCGCTGCTCTATCTCGTGCCCGTCATGTTCGCGGCCAGCCTGTTCGGACTGCGTGCCGGGCTCTTCACGGGCGCGCTATCGTCGCTCGCCTACAACTTCTTCTTCCTGCCGCCCACGGGCACGCTCACCGTCAGCAATCCCGAAAATGTCGTGACGATCATCGTGCTGCTGGGGGTTGCGGTCGTGACCAGCCAGTTCGCGGCGCGGGTGCGCGCGCAGGCCGATCTCGCGGCATCGAGCGCGCGCCAGAACGCAGCGCTCGCGGGCTTTTCGCGCGAGTTGACCGTGACCGTCAACGAGGAAGAGCTGATGCAGGCGATCTGCGCGGAGCTCGCGCGCCTGTTCGACGCGCGCGCGGTGCTCCTCCTCCCCTCGCCCGACGGCCCGCAGCTCCATGCCGCCATCCCGCCCGAGAACCGTCTCGAACAGATCGAGCTGGCCGCCGCGCAATGGGCGATCGAGAAGAACCAGCCGGCGGGGCGCGGCTCTGCAACGCTCACCGCATCAGACTGGTTGTTCCATCCCCTGCGCACGGGACGCGGGGTGCTCGGCGTGATCGGCCTCGCGCGTGACGATGCGGGCGAGCCCGTCCGCGCCGACCAGATGCCGATGCTGATGAGCCTGCTCGATCAGGCCGCGATCGTGCTCGAACGGATGCAGCTCGAGCGCGACATGCGTGGCATCGAGCAGCTGCTGGAGCGCGACCGGCTGCGCGCGGCGCTGCTGTCCTCGGTCAGCCACGACCTGCGCACGCCGCTCACGACGATCCTCGCCGCCGCCGCCGAACTCAAGCGCAAGGATCCGGCACCACTGGTCGAGGTGATCGAGGGCGAGGCGCAACGGCTCAACCGCTTCGTCGCCAACCTGCTCGACATGGCGCGCGTCGAGGCGGGCGCGCTCAGGCTCAATATCGAGGCAACGGACCTGACCGACGCCGTAGCAAGCGCGGTCCACGATACGCGTCAGACGCTTGAGGGCCATGCCATCACGCTCGAGGTGCCACCAACGCTGCCGCTCGTCCGGATCGACCCGCAACTCTTCCACCATTGCCTGATCAACCTGCTAGACAATGCCGGACGCTACGCCGATCCGGGAACGCCGATCGTGATCAGCGGCGTGCGGTCGGCCGATGGTGTCACGCTCTCGATCCTCGACGAAGGGCCGGGGCTGCCGCCGGGCAAGGAAAGTCGGATCTTTGAGACTTTCGCGCGCCTGGAAGGCTCCGACCGTTCAAAAAGTGGCACCGGGCTTGGCCTCGCCATCGTCAAGGGATTCGCGGAGGCGATGGGAATCGGCGTCGCCGCTGCCAATCGCGAGGACCGTCAGGGCGCGCGCTTCAGCCTGCTGTTCCCCAATGCGCTGCTCATGCGTGACACCAGCCCGGAGCCCATCACGTGACCGTCCGTAACAAGGTTCTCGTTATAGATGACGAATCGCATATCCGTCGTCTGTTGCGCACCGCGCTCACCCGCGGCGGCTATGACGTCGTCGAAGCCGAGGATGCGCGGCGCGCGCTTGCCGCGATCGACGAGGCGCCCGACGTTGTGCTGCTGGACCTCGGGCTGCCCGACCGCGACGGCATGGAGCTTGTCCCGTTGATCAAACAGCGCTCGGACGCGACGCTGCTCGTCGTCTCCGCGCGCGAGGCGACCGAAGAAAAGGTGAACGCGCTCGATCTGGGTGCGGACGACTATGTCACCAAACCCTTCGACACCGACGAGCTGCTCGCGCGCGTGCGCACCGCGCTGAGGCACCGCGTCGTGACGCAGGGCGGCGCACCCGTGATCGTCGCGCACGATGTCGAGATCGACCTCGTGCGCCGTCGCATCGTGAAGGCCGGGGTAGAGGTGCATCTGACGCCCAAGGAATATGGGGTGGTCGAGACGCTCGCCAGATCGCCGGGACGCGTCGTAACCCACGCCCAGCTGCTCAAGAATGTCTGGACGCACGAGGTCGAGCATCACATCGAATATCTGCGCGTCGTGGTCCGCAATATTCGCCAGAAGCTCGAGACCGATCCCCAGCAGCCACGCGTCATCGTCAACGAACTCGGTGTCGGCTATCGGCTGGGCGGTCAGGGTTGAGCCTGACGCGCACGGTTGGCCACCGAAACATCCTGGGTCACGCGCCGCCGCGAAGGGAATACTGACGCCCGCCGACGGCTCAATGCCGCGGCGAGCGCGAGGATCAGCATCGCCGATCAGTGCGTTATCAGCGTAGCTCCATGCGGACACCGACGCGGAACTGACGGCCCAGAAGATCCGAATAGGTGCTGTTCGCCGCGAGGCCGGTTTCGGGCAGCAGCATGGGGCCCTTGTTGAACAGGTTCGTCACGTTGAAGAAGAACTGTGCCTGCGAACCGCTGTTGATGGCGATCTTCTGCGACAGGTTGAGATCGACGTAGAACAGTCCCTTGATGCTGAGGTCATCATAAGTGGGGAACTGGGTGGTCGAGAGCGGGCAGCCCGTCTGGCACTCAATGCCGCTGGCGGTATATTTGCCCGAGCTGACGCCACGCGCCACCGCGGTGATCGAGAAGTCGTCGGTATCATAGCCCGCGTTGAAGCGGTAGATCCACTTGGGCGTGCTGTACTGCCCGCCGTTCACGCCGACGGTGTTGAGCGGCACGTTCCCCGGGATGCCGGTGTCGACGATATTGTCGAGATAGCGTGTCGCCACACCGCGCAGCGTGAAGCTGCCCTCGGCATTGAAGATGCGGTCCAGCGGAATGCGGTACGACGCGTCGAAATCGATTCCCTTTGCGAGCCGCTGCGCAAAGTTGAACGGCTGGCTGCGGATCAGGATACGCGATGTGCTGTTCGGATCCTGGGTGATGGCTGCGCAATATTCCGCGCGACCCTCAAAGCAGCGATTGACGATATCCTGCGCAGTGAGCGTGTCGATCGCATCTTCCATGTCGATGCGGAAATAATCGACCGAAAGATTGAAGCCGGGCAGGAAGCGCGGCGAAAGCACGCCGCCGACATTCCATGAATCCGCCTTTTCGGGGCGCAGGTTCGGGTTGCCGAGGTTCAGCGCCGAATAGGAAATGCTCGAGCCATAGACGCCGCCATTGGGGCCGCTTCCTGCCCCGAACGGGTTGGTGACGGCGTCCGTGTTCGATGAACCGGCCTGGTACAGCTCGTTGAGGTTGGGCGCGCGGATGTCGCGCGAACGCGTTACGCGGAAGCGGATGTCTTCGATCGGCTGCCACGTCGCACCGACTTTCCATGTCGTGACATAGCCCGAGGTCGAATAATCGGTCGCGCGCACCGCGCCGTTGAATTCAAGGCCAAGGCCCAACGGCACTACGGTCTCAAGATAGGCCTCCTTCACATTGTACTTGCCGTTCGTCGGCAGATAATTGCCCACCGACCAGGTATTGGTCGTCGTGAGGCCGCCACTCGGATTGGCCGTGACCTTCGGCTGGAACTCGGTCGGAACGAAGCCGCTGATCTTCTCTTCGCGATACTCGCCGCCAAGGGCGATGCTGACATCGCCGGCCCAGGTCGCAAATGGGGTCAGCGACAGATTGGCGCCCACCACGATTTGCTCCGCAACCTCGTCGCGATAGGGGTTGCCCAGAATGTATGCGATCGCTGCCGGATCGGCGACGCCGATGCCCAGACGATTGAGTGGCCGGCAGTTGGGATCGTTGTTGTTGGGATTCGCATCGACGTTGATGCGGCACTGGATCGAGCCTGCGGCATAGCCGCCTGGATTGCCCGCCTGCGCGAACACGGCGTCGACCGCGCTCGCGGTCCGCTGCGTATGCATGATGTTATTCAGTTCCTCATGCATCTCCGCGCGGCCATATTGCCCGAAAATGTCCCACTGAGCCGCCTTGCCAAAGGCCTCGAACTGGCCCTCGGCGCCGATCAGATAGCGCTGCACCTCACGCTCGTTCGCAACGCCGCGGAACGGAAGGTCGGCGGCCGTCGTGCCGATCGTCACGCCGGTGATGCCCGCCAGCCGCGCGGCGCCGAGCGCCTGGATCAGATAGGCGTTGTCCGCCGCGAGGGTGCTGGCGCCCGCCGCACCGGCGCCAACATTGGCGGGATTGAAGGCTGTGGTGGTGGACGCAAGGTTGGGGCCGGCGTTGAACCGGATCTTCTGCTTGTTGTACGAGCCTTCGGCGAAGAGTTCGACGCCATCGGCGACCTCGTAGCTGATCCGTCCGAAGACGCCGTGACGATCGTCTTCCGGATCTAGGCCGATGCGACGGCCTGAATCGTTCACCTGCCAGCTGCCGCCCTGCGTCAGCGTCGGCGGAGACGCGCCGGTGGGCGAGGGGAAGGTCAGCGCACCATATTGGTACTGGTTGACCGAACCGCCCGGACCGAAATAGATGCCACGCAGCCGGTTGGCTGTCCCGCCGGAGGAATTGAGGATCATGCTGCCTGGCGTCGAGTTCGACGCACCGACCTGTCGGCGGATCAGAAATCGAGGTGTTGTGCTCCCCGCAACCCAGTTGGGGTCCTGGATACGCACATAGCCGGTGTGATTCCACGCGCGGTCCACCTCGAAAATGCCGTCACGGTGCGCGATCTCGCCGCTCAGCAGGATGTGGCCGCGTCCGCCGGCGAACGACTTGCCGCCCGCGACGTTGAACGAATAGTTGAAGCCGTCGCCATAGGTGGTGACGCCAGTATCGCCCTGAACCTTCAGTCCTTCATATTTCTTGTCGAGGACGAAGTTGACGACGCCCGCGACCGCGTCCGAGCCATAGGCGGCGGAGGCGCCGCCCGTCACGATCTCGACGCTCTTCACCAGCGCCTGTGGAATCGTGTTGACGTCGACCAGACCGGTGATTGTCGAACCGACCGAGCGGCGCCCGTCGAGCAGCACCAGCGTGCGGACTTCGCCCAAGTTGCGCAGGTTGAGCGCGTTGATGCCCGCCTGTCCGCTCGACAGGTTGAGGCGCGAGTTCGACGGCCGCGTCGAACCGGCAAGCGCGGGCATCTGGTTGACGAAGTCGGCGATGTTGTTCGACGGCGAGCTGTTCTGGATGTCTTCCTGTGTGAGCACCGTCAGCGGCGTCGGCGCTTCGAAGCCGTCGCGACGGATGCGCGTTCCGGTGACCACAATGTCGCTTGCGCCGACGCTGGTCGCGGACGCGTCCTCGGGCGCGGCGTCCTGCGCATGCGCCACCCCCATGCCCGACCAGCACAGCGCGGCCAGTGCCGTCCCCGTAACCAGAAACCGCCGCCTCGCTGTAACCTCACGCATGATTGCCCCCTCGTTGTGATTCCGCCCTCCCAAGGCGGCTGCAGCATTAAGAGTCACATCAAGCGCTGAGTGCCATAGTATCTGGTTGCAAGGGCATAACCGCAAGGAAACTGTAATCTTTCTGCAACAGTTTTGCCGCGTGTATGGCGCACTCCAATGGCGACCATTGACTGGCGGCACGCTTTGGCCCGACCAAGGCCGCGGGGCCACGCTCGGCCGCAGGAGGTCGTCTGCCGGCATATGCGATGGACATGCAGCGATGAGTGAGGCTGGCGCGGTCACGGCCACGGCGAGTCGGCACGACGTTTCGGCGCTGCTTTCGATCCGCGCGCGCCAGGCGCTCTACATCCTGCTCGGCTTTTCGGCGGGGTTGCCCTTCTACATGTTTTCGACGGTGTTGATGCTCAGGCTGCAGGCGCATGGCGTGGGCCTCGTCATCATCGGCTTCTTCGCTTGGGTGCAGCTGCTGCCGACCTTCAAATTCCTGTGGGCACCGATGCTCGACCGCTTCGACGTGCCCGGATTCGCGCGCTTCTGGGGAAAGCGGCGCGGCTGGATCATGCTGTCTCAGCTCGGCATCTTCACCGCGATGGTCGCGATGGCGTTCACATCGTCGGACACGAACCTCGCGGTGACCGCATTGTTCGCGGTGCTCCTCGCCTTCTGGACCACGACACTCGAGGTGGCGGCGGACGCCTGGCGGATCGAGCTCGCGCCGACCCAGGAGCAGCAGGGCCCGATCGCTGCAGCGAATCTGTGGGGCTACCGCAGCGCGATGGTCGCGGCGGGGAGCGGCGCGTTGCTGGTCGCCGATCGGGCCGACTGGACCATCGCCTATCTCGCAATAGCCGCGGCAGCCTTTCTGCCCTTCCCGATCCTGGCCGCCATGCGCCCCGATCCCGGGCACGGCGGCAGTCGTTGGCCGGCGCTCGCCATTGGTGTCGGCACGAGCGTGCTGATCCTGTTCGCAGCCATGGCGCTGACCGCGGCGGTCGGCTGGGTGGTCCTGGGCGCGGCGGCCAACATGGGAATGAGCGACAAGACCAATGTGACTCCCTATGTGCTTATGATCTGCATGGTGCCGTTCCTGATCATGGCGGCGGCGATACCCAGGATCCGCACCCTGCCAGCAGCGCATCCGCTTCGGCGATCGGCGGCGGTCGGCCCCTATGTCGATTTCTTCTGGCGCTATGCCTATGGCGCGTTGCTGCTGATGGCGTTCGTCTCGGTCTATCGGATGGGCGACGTTCTGGCGCTCAACCTGTCCAAGCCGATGATCAAGGAACTGGGCTATTCGCTGAGCGAGATCGGGCGTGCCGACAGCTATGTGGCGCTGATCGCAAGCATCGTCGGCGTGGGGCTTGGCGGCTGGATGGCTGCGCGCTGGCGCTGGGGCGTGACGCTCTCGATCGGCGCGGTCTTTGCCGCGCTGGGCAATTTCGGCTTTGTCTGGCTGGCGCATCAGACGTCGTCCGAAGCCATGCTCTACATCGCCACCGCGGCGGACCAGTTCGGCAACGGCATGGCGGGCGCGATCTTCGTCGTCTATCTCTCGATGCTGGTGAACCCGCGCTATCCCGGCGCGCAATATGCCTTCCTCTCCGGCTTCGCCTTTCTGCTGCCGCGGCTGCTTTCGGGGGCGGGCGGCGCGATGGCGGTGCGGATCGGCTATGATGGTTTCTTCATCCTTTCGGGGCTGGTGAGTCTTGCCGCCATTCTGTTCCTGCCGCTGATCGCGCGCATTCGGCCGAGGAGCGAGGACATATGATCGACCAGGCATTCGCGCCCGCCGCCGCTGCCGTAGCGGAGGGCCGCATTCCCGGGGCGACGCTGGGCGTGGTTGCGGCCGATGGCCGGCGCTGGACAAAGACCGCGGGCATGGCCGCGCTCGTGCCCGAACCCGAGCCACTGACCGCCGATCACTGGTTCGACCTCGCCTCGGTCAGCAAGGTGATTGCGACGACGATGATGATCCTCGAGCTCGCCGAAGCGGGAAGGATCGACCTCGACGCGCCGCTGACCACCGCCATCCCCGATCTGCGGCAATATGACGTCGCGAACGCCGCCGAGCGAAGGATCAGCTTTCGCGACTGCCTGTCGCACCGGACATGCCTTCCCGCGGTCGAGCCGATCTATACCTATGGCAATGATCCCGTGCGGCTGCGCGCGTTCGTGCTCCAGCGCGAATGGAGGCAGGGGCCCGCGGTCTATTCGGACATCAACTATATCCTTCTCGGCATCGCGATCGAACGCATCACCGGTGCGCCGCTATCCGCCTGGTCGCTCAGCGAAGGGCTGAGCTACGGCCCGCCACCCGGACCGGCGGTCGCGACCGAGCACTGTCAGTGGCGCGGCCGCGCCCTGAAGGGCGAGGTGCATGACGAGAATGCCTCGGCACTGGGCGGGGCGCCCGGCCATGCCGGACTGTTCGGCACGGTGGATGGTGTGCTCGGCTTTGCTGAAGGTCTCCTCAACGGCAGCAGCGCGTCTCCTGCAACGCTTGCCGCGATCCGCACCCGCATGAATGGCGATCGCACCGCCGGGTGGGAGCGCCGTTTTGCGGGGTGGTCGGGTGGCGACGCCTGTTCGGACGAGACGATCGGCCATACCGGCTTCACCGGCACGGGCCTTTGGATCGACTTTGAGCGCGGGCTCGCCTGGACGCTGCTTACCAATCGCGTCCACCCGACGCGCCACCGCGACAGCGGCATCTTCACGCTGCGGCCGGCAACGGGGGATGCGGTGATCGCGGCTTGGGACGGCTGACGTCGCTCAGTTTTCGGCGGCGACCATCTCGAGCACGGCATCCATCGTCGTGGTCGCGCGGATATTTTTGGGAACGTCATTGGCGTAGATGGAGAAGATCAGCTCACGCCCGCTTTTCGCGATCATGTAGCCCGACAGTGCATTGGTTGCATTGAGCGTGCCCGTCTTGGCGAACAACCGGCCTTCCAGCGTGGTGCCGCGGAAGCGTTTGGACAGCGTTCCGTCCACGCCCGCCACGGGAAGCGTCTGGCGCCACGCCGCACCCCAGGGCTGTTCGGCGATCCAGCGGAGCAGCTTCGCCATGCCCCGCGGAGCCACGCGGTTATAGGTCGACATGCCCGAGCCGTCGGAAAAGTCGTAGGCGTTGCGCGCCACGCCCGCCCGCTCCATCATCGCCTGGACTGCGACTACGCCGTCTCCGATCGACCCTGATCCCTGCTGTAGCGCCACGCGCCGCAGAAGCAGCTCGGCGTGCAGGTTCTGGCTCACCTTGTTGATCAGCACGATGTCCTCGCCAAGCGGCGGCGGCGAGAGCGCTGCGAGCACCGGCGCTTCGGGTGGTCGAACGGGTGGCGTGCGCTTGCGGATCTCGGGATCGTCTTCGGGCGCGAGCGGGCGATGCCGCGCCTCGACGTCGCCCGTGACGCGAACGCCGCGCGCTGCAAGCAGCGCCTTCAGGCGCCACGCCGCATAATGAGCGGGGTCGTCGATGCTGAGTCTCAGCTGCTCGGGTTCGGCGCCCGCGACGATCGTGCCAGTCACGCGCACCACATTGCGGTTGGGATCGCGCGCGAATTCGACCTTGGTCTCGCCCGCCGCCACGGTCAGCACGCGGTTGTCGAGGGTGTAATAGGGCGCGAGTTCGACGTGCGCCGACGCGCCCGGCGCGGCGGGCGTGACCGTCATCAACAACTCGTTGTCGTCAACCGTCAGCGCCGAGGTCGCGGTGCCCGAACGCGTGGCGATGTTGTTCCAGCTCATGCCCGGGCTCCAGCGCTCGTCGGGAAAGAGCGTGTCGTCGCCGACGATGTTGCCGACGGTGCGTGTGCGCGCCGCAACCGCGTCGGCCAGCGCCGCAAGGCAGTTGGCCACGCAGTCGGTCACACTTGAAAGCCGCGCGTCGCCCCTGCCGATCAGGACGACATCGGGTGCGCCCGCGCCATTATCGTCGAGCCGTACCGCGGCGCCGCCACGCGCGTCGGGCTGATCAAGCGCACCCATCGCCGCGTACGCGGCGGCGGTGGTGACGATCTTGGTGTTGGACGCCGGGATGAAGCGATCATCCGGCGAGATCGCGATCAGCTCCTTGCCATCGGCGGTGGTCACGACCAGACCGAAGCGCGTCCCCGGTCTCGCCTCGGCCAGCCTGGCCTCGATGCGCCCCTGAAGCGGTGTCTGGGCCGCGGCGGGCATGGCGGCCGCAGCGAGCGAAAGCGCGAGCGTAGTGCGTAGCAGGATCATTCCGCGAGCCTAGTCGCGACCGCGCCCAACGCAATCACCCCGGGATCATTCTGAGTGTTGGCGTGCCTATAACCGCTTGGCATAGCAGGGGAGTTCGCGCTTGCGGCGCCGCGACATGCGCTACAGACAGATAGCATGAAGATGCTGAGGGGACTCTGGCTGATCCTTTGCGCGGCGGGGTTGGCGCTGTCCGGCCCGGCGGCTGCCGATGACCGTGCAACGCTTGCCGAGGCACTCGCACTGCCCGTTGCGAGCGGACTTGCTGGTGCACGCGACGTGCCGCGCTTTGCGTGGGTCGAAAATGTTGCCGGCGTGCGCAATATCTGGACCACCGATCGGGATGCCCCCGCCCGCCGACTGACGTCATACAGCACCGATGACGGCCAGCAGCTCTATGACCTGGCGTTCAGCAACAACGGCAGGCACCTCGCCTTTGTCGCTGGCGGGGACGGCGAGTTTCCCGACGATGACCGGCCCAATGCGGGCCAGGGTGCGGAAACGCCCGCCCAGCAGGTTTTCGTCGTTGCGCCCGATGGCGGCGCGCCCGTGCGCGTTGGCGAGGGACATTCGCCCGCCTTTGATTCGAAGGGTGAACGGCTTGCCTATACCCGCAAGGGCGCAATCTGGCTGTGGCACGATGGCGCTGCGCCGCGCAGGTTGGCCGAGGTGGCGGGTGATGTCACCGCGCTGCAATGGTCGCCCGATGGCGCGCGGCTGCTGTTCGTCGACAATCGCGACGATCACAGTTTCGTGGCGGTGCTCGACATCGCGTCGGCGCGACTGACCTACCTCGCTCCCGGGCTCGGCTATTCTGTAGAACCTGCCTTCTCTCCCGACGGGCGGCAGATCGCTTTCATCCGCTATGTCGATCCGCCTCAGAGCGCGGACGATACGGCCGGGCCCTACTGGTCGATCCGGATTGCCGATGCCGCGAGCGGCGCGGCGCGTGTGCTCTGGACCGCCCCACAGGGCAAAGGCGGCCGCTATTATGGCACGCGCAGCCGTAACCTGTTCTGGAGCAGCGGGGGCGAGATCATCTTCCCGTGGGAACGCAGTGGTTGGGTCCATGCCTATGCGCTCGACGCAACGAAGGGCGGTACGCCGCGCCCGCTGACACAGGGCGCCTTTGAGGTCGAGAGCTTTCTGCTCGATGCTGGCGGGCAGACCCTGATCTACGCCGCCAATGCGGGCGACATCGATCGACGCCATGTCTGGCGTCAGCGTCTTGGCGGCGGCGCGCCCGAGGCTTTGACGCGCGGTGATACGATCGAGAGCAATCCGACTGTGGCCGGCGATGCGCTTGCGGTGATTGCGAGCGATACGGCCAGCCCCGCCCATCCCGTACTGGTCGGGCGGAACCTGAAGCCCCTGGGCAAGGCGGTGGAGGCGCAAGGATTTGTCGCGCCCGAAGCTGTAACCTTTACGGCGGAGGACGGTGTGCAGGTGCACGCCCAGCTGTTCCGCGGTCGCGCCAACGGCAAGCGCCCCGCGATCGTCTTCGTCCATGGCGGGCCGCGGCGCCAGATGCTGCTCGGCTACCACCCCTCGGGCTACTATTCGAACACCTATGCGATGAACCAGTATCTCGCGGCCGAGGGCTACACCGTGCTTGCGGTCAACTATCGCAGCGGCACCGGCTATGGGCAGGCGTTCCGCGAGGCGCGCGACACGGGCCGGGGCGGCGCCTCCGAATATCGCGACGTGCTGGCCGCGGGCCGGTGGCTCGCCGCGCGGGATGATGTCGATGCCGGGAAGATCGGCATCTGGGGCGGGAGCTGGGGCGGTTACCTGACCGCGCTCGCGCTTGCGCGCGACAGCGCGCTTTTCGGGGCCGGCGTCGACCTTCACGGTGTGCACACGCTGCTACGGACGGTGCCCGCTAGTCTTTCCCCCAAGGCGCAGGAGGCAGCGCGCCAGCTTCAATGGGACAGTTCTCCGATGGCGGCGCTTGATCACTGGAAGTCGCCCGTGCTGCTGATCCATGGTGATGACGACAAGAACGTGCCCTTCTTGCAGTCGCTGCTGCTGGCGCGCGAACTTGCAGCGCGGCGCATCGCCTTTCAGGAGCTAACCTTTCCCAACGAACGGCACAGCTTTTTCCGGCACGAAAGCTGGCTGCGAAGCATGGAAGCGGCCAAGGCGTTTTTCGACGAGACATTGAAGGGTGAAGCGAAGTGAAACGCTGGCTGCGCAACTTGCTTGCGCTGGTAGGCGCATTCACCTTTGCCGCCGCAGCGCATGCCGAGCCCGAGACGCTGATCCGCGGCGCGCGCGTTTTCGACGGCACGGGCGCGCCCGCAAAGATCCGCGACGTGCTTGTGCGTGGCGACAGGATCGTCGCAGTCGGGCGGCGTATCCGCGTCCGCAACGCCGAAATCGTCGATGCGAGCGGACTGACGCTGATGCCCGGGCTGCACGATCTGCACGTCCATACACCGCGCGCCGCATTCGAGGGCGCCCAGGCGCTTGCCGACACCCACCGGCCCTATCTCGCGAGCGGAGTGACTTCGATCAACGAATATTCGGTTTCGGGACCGATGCTCGCGCCCATCCGCGCGATCGTGGCCTCGGGACAGGCGGACGCGCCGCATATGGTCCTCGCCATCAGGCTTGGCGTGCCGCATGGCCATGGCACCGAATCCGAATTCACCAATTCGATCACCACGCAGGTGACCACGCCTGCCGAGGCGCATGCCGCGATGAAGCATCTGCTGTCCTCGCGCCCCGATGTCATCAAGGTCTTCGCCGACGGCTGGCGCTATGCGCGCGATGCCGACCGGCCCGATATGGACCTGCCGACATTAAAGACGATCGTCGATGCCGCGCACGCCAAAGGCATCCGGGTCGTGACGCATACGGTGACCCTCGCGGGCGCCAAGCGCGCTGCGCGCGCGGGCGTGGACGCGCTGGTCCATGGCGTGGGCGACGCGCCAGTCGATCGCGAACTCATCCGGCTGATGAAAAGGCACCGGACGGCCTATGTGCCAACGCTCGTCGTCTATGAGCCGAAGCAGGACCGCACACTGCTTGCCGCCGAATGGAGCCGGTTGCGACCGCGCGACCTCGAACGCGAGACGGAGCGCAAGGCGGAACCGGTCGCGCCCGTTCCCGAATATGAATCGCGGCGCTGGCAGATCATGCAGAATAATGTGCGCCTGCTGCGTGCGGCGGGAATCCGGATCGGCATCGGCACCGACACCGGCATTGGCGGTGTCTATCCCGGCCTTGCCGCGCAGCGCGAGATTCGGTTGCTCACCACGCTTGACTTCACGCCCCGTGAGGCGCTCGCGGCGGCGACAACCACCAGCGCGCGCATCATGGGCGCACGCGATCATGGCCGGATCGCCCGCGGTCAGCGAGCTGATCTGGTGCTGGTGGCGGGCCGGCCCGACGAGCAGATCGAGGATCTGTATCAGGTGCGGCGCACATGGGTTTCGGGACGCGCGGTGCGTTTTGACTAACCGCGTTCGGGTGGACGCCAATCACACATAATGCGGTCCGCCGCGATCGCGCAGTTCCTCGTAATGGACCAGCGCGGGCTCTGGCCCCAAGGGTACAGGCTCACCCCCGCGGAACGCCCATTCGCCGCGATCGCAATCCTCGGCGCGGACATAGCCGTTGATATAGAGCCGCCGGCGGTGGCTGCACCGGTTGGTGCCCGATCCATGGACGAGGTAAGGGTTCCACAGCGCGAGGTCGCCCGGCTCGAGCATCACGTCGATCGCGTCGGCGGATGAAAGCGATGCGGCGGCGAGTGCGGCGTCGCTCATCGCGGTTCCGAGCACCTCGGTCGAGCAGTCGAGCCCGAGATCACCCTTGAGATGGCTTGCCGGAATGAAGCGCATACAGCCCGATTCGGGAGTGTGCGGATCGATCGCGAGCCCGGTCTGGACATAGGATGTCGCAAGGTTGCGATAGGCCCATTGAGGCTGCCGAAAGCGCGAATCCTGATGCCAGGCGAAATCGCCCAGCGCGCCCGGCGCCTTCCAGTGAACCTGGTTGATGATCTGCTTCAGATTCACACCGAGCAATGGCTCCAGCAGCCGGGCAAAGCGACGGTCGAGGCGGACCGCGTTCAGAGCGGCGATGTGATAGGACGGCCATTGCACCATCCGCACCAGCGGTTCGCCATCGCCGCCGGGGGTGACGTTGTAGAACAGGTTGCCGTGCCGGAAACTGCGGCCGTGGCACACACCTTCTTCGTGCAGCCGATCGATCGCCGCCCCGATCGTCGCGACCTCCTCGGCGTTGAAGAATCCCCTGATCACCGCATAGCCATTGCGCTGATAGCGGGTCACGAGATTATCGGGATAAGCGTTCGCCATTCTCGCTCAGGCCTCCGGACGTGATCGATATATGGTTTCGTCGAGTTCGCCTTCCCAGCGCGCCACCGTGGTCGCCACCGTCAGGTTGGCGCTGGCGCTGGGTACCGTGCGTGTCATGTCGAGCAGCCGGTCGAAGGGCAGGACGAAGCCGACGACGAGCGCGGTCTGCTCCGGCGCCACGCCGACCGCCGAGAGCACCGCTGCCAGCATGAAGAGTGAGGCCGAGGGCACGGGCGCGGTTCCAAAGGCGGCCAGCGCGCCGGTCAGCAGGACGAGGCCATAGACCGCAGGCGAGAGCGGCGTCCCGAAAGCCTGAAGCGCGAACATGCTGAGCAGACCGACATACATCGCGGTGCCGTCCTTGCCGATGCTCGCGCCGAGCGGCAGCACGGTCGAGAAGATCGGCCGGCTGATGCCGAGATTATTCTCCGCAACGCGCATCGCGACGGGCAGTGTCGCCGAACTCGACGCGGTCGAAAAGCCAACGACGAGCGCGTCGACGATGCCGCGGAAGAAAGGCAGCACGGGAAGCCGCGCGAGCAGCCTCAGGATGAGGTTGTGCACGACCACGATCTGCACGAGCGAGCCGAGCACCACCGCGAGCGCGAGCCAGCCGACATTGACGAACACCGCCGCGCCGTTCGCGGCGACGGCGTTTGCGATCAGCGCGAAGACGCCGAAGGGCGTCGCTTCCATCACGATGCCGACCACTTTCAGCAGCACCGCCGAGGCCGATTGCAGAAGTGCGGCAAAGGGCTTGCCGGCGTCACCCGCGACGACGGTGCCGACGCCGATCAGGATGGCGACGAAGATCAGCGCAAGCATGTCTCCCTTGGCGAGCGCCTCGAAAATGTTGAGCGGGATGATGCCGACGAGCTGCTGATAAGGCGTGACGGGATCACCCAGCGCGTGCGGGGCCGCTGTGCCAAGCGGCGCGCCGACGCCGGGCTCGACCAGCGTTGCGACCGCCATCCCCACCGACACCGCGATCGCGGTAGTGAGGGCGAACAGCCCGATCGTCCGTCCGCCAAGGCTTCCAAGCCGCCGGGGATCGGCGAGCGACGTGATGCCCGCCGCAATGGTGACGAGCACGATCGGCGCTACCAGCATGCGGATCGCGCGCACGAAGAGATCGCCGATGAACGCCACCGATGGCGCCGCCGTCGGCCAGACAAAGGCGAGGACCAGTCCCAGCCCAAGTCCGCCGAGCACGCGTTTCCACAGCGGTATGGCGAACCAGCCGCGGATCATGCGCAGTGTCCCGTGGGCTTGTGTGCCAGCGCACGGCCCGCGGCGCGGCCCGTGGGCTTGCCTCCATCGACCACCACGACGCCGTTCACGACGACCGTTCGCACACCCTCGGCGAGCTGCGTCGGCGCGTCATAGGTCGCGCGTTCGCGATAGTGCCCGGGGTCGAAGATCACGATGTCTGCGAACGCGCCGGTGCGCAGATGGCCCCGCCCCTCGAGCCCGAACGTGTCGGCGGTCAGCGCGCTGCTGCGTTCGATGAATTCGCGCAGCGTCAGGACTTTTTCCGCGACGACATATTTCGCATATTTGCGTGCGAACGACCCATAGACCCGCGGATGGCCGGTCGAGGCGTCGGAACCCGTCATCACCCAGGGACGCTGCATGAAAGCGGCGATGTCCTGTTCGCTCTGATTGAACGATGCCACGCCGGGATCGTGGTCGCGAATGACTGCGATCGCGGCGCTGACTGCATCCCCGCCATATGTCTCGGCGACCTTTGCAAGCGTCGCTCCCTTGTGGTGCCCTTCAGTAATCAGCAGCGCAGCCGCGCCGCCGCGCTTGCGGAGATTTTCGACCATGTCGGTGCGCAACCGAGCCGCAAGCGTCGCGTCGTCGAAGCGCCTGAGCAGCGCGGCACGCCCGCCATCCTGCGCCCATCGGGGCACCAGCGCGGCGGCGAGGCTGGTGCCCGACGCCGACCAGGGATATTGGTCGGCCGTGACCTTCAGGCCCTGCGCGCGCGCGGCCTCGACGATGCCGATGATCGTGTTCGCCTGCCCCTGCACATCGACGCCCAGCGCCTTGATGTGTGCGATATGGACCGGCATCCGTGCCTGTCGCCCGATATCGATGGCTTCTTCGATCGCGGCCTTGAGCCCGATCGAATAGCTCGATTCATCGCGGATATGGCTGTCATAGGTGCCCCCGCGCGATGCCGCCTCGCGTGCGAGCGCCACCACTTCGTCGCTTTTGGCGAAGCTCTGCGGCGCGTAGAACAGACCGGTGGAAAGACCGAGTGCGCCTTCGCACATCGCCCTGGCGACGAGGCCCTTCATGCGCGTAAGTTCGTCCGTCGTCGGCGCGCGGTCGGACTCTCCGATCCCCGACTGCCTGACGGGCCCCAGCCCGACATAGGTCGCATAGTTGATGCCAACCGGCTTCCCGGCCGCCCTGCCCAGCACGCCTGCCACGTCGAGATCGCCGCCGCCGTCGTTGCCGATGAAGGCAGTGGTCACGCCCTGCATCAGGAAGGGCAGAACAAGCCGCTCCTGCGCATCGTCGGACGCAAGCATCGCGCCCGCATGGGTATGCGGATCGATGAACCCGGGGGCAACCACCATGCCGCTTGCGTCGATAACGCGCTTCGCCTGCACATCGGCGCGCGGCGCGACGACGCGGATGCGATCGCCCGTGACCGCAACATCGCCGGCAAAGGGCTCGTCCGAACCGGTATAAACGGTGCCGCCGCGGATCAGCAGGTCCACCTGTTCGGGCGCGGAAGCCGCGCCGAGTGTCGAGATCGCGATCGTGAGCATCGCCGCCGCACGCGCAATCCGCGTTTTTTTCATTCTTCCCCCCAGAAACCTGGCGCCGGCGGCACGAGCATCCCGTGCGCTTCGGCCACGCCACCGGCGCGATCCTCCCGGAGCCAGAGCGGCCCGTCAAGGTCGGCGAAGCCGGAAAGGCGGGCGACATGCAGCGCAGGCGCGATCGAAAGCGACGAACAGATCATGCACCCCGTCATCAGTTGCATCCCGCGCGCCCGCGCAGCGTCGGCAAGGCGCAGCGCCTCGGTAAGCCCTCCGGTCTTGTCCAGCTTGACGTTCACCGCCTGGTAGCGTCGCGCGACGATATCGAGATCGTCGGCCACATGGATCGCTTCGTCAGCGCAGATCGGCACCAGGGGGTTGAAGCTCTCTAGCCATGCATCCTCGCCAGCGGACACGGGCTGTTCGAGCAGCGCAACCCGGCTTTCCAGCAGCATCGCCTGCAGTTTCTCGGTGAGCGGCTGGTCCCAGCTTTCATTGGGGTCGACGATCAGGGCCGCGGCGGGCGCGGCGGCGCGGACCGCGAGGATCTGTGCTGCAGGATCATTGGCGTCGACCTTCACCTTGATCAGCGGCGCATCGGCGATCGCGGCCGCCGCGCGTGCCATCGCATCGGGGGTGTCAATCACGACGGTGAGTGCGGTCGGCAGCCTATCGGGCGACGGTGCGCCGATCATCGCCGCGACGCTCGACCCCGCCAGCCGCGCCTCGAGATCCCAGAGCGCGCAATCGAGCGCGTTGCGTGCCGCACCCGGCGGGAGCAGGGTGAGCAACGCCGTACGATCGGCGCCGTCCTCCACCGCGCCGCGCACGTCCTCGATCATCGCCAAGGCGCTCTCGACGCTCTCGCCATAGCGCGCATAGGGAACGCCTTCGCCGCGCCCGCTGAACGCGCCTTGCGCGATCGTGACCGTGACGACGTCGGCCTCGGTTTTCACCCCACGCGAAATGCGAAAGGGTGATTTCAGCGCGAAGCGGTCGTGGCGGGCTTCGAGACGTCGGGACACAGCAGTTCATCCATGATCGCATCGAGGCCGAAGCGCATCGGATCGGTGCAGGGAAGTTCGAAGGCCAGCGCGGTCTCATCGCACAGCCGCCGCGCTGTTGCCTCGTCCACCGCCGAGGTGTTGAGACAGATGCCGACCGCCCGGACATGGGGGCTGGTGAGCCGCGCCATGTGCAGGTTGAGCTCGAGACATTCACCGAGACCGGGCAGGTCCCGGCCCGCGATACCGCGCATATGCGCGCGGGCAGGGTCGTGGCACAGTACGATAGCCTCGGGTTGCGCGCCGTGGAGAAGTCCGGTTGAAACCCCCGCGAAGGAGGGGTGGAACAGCGAGCCCTGCCCCTCGATCACGTCCCAGCCGTCATCATCGCGTGCCGGCGCGAGTTGTTCGATGGCGCCCGAGATGAAATCGGCCACGACCGCGTCGACAGGAACCCCCCCACCCGCGATCAATATGCCGGTCTGGCCCGTCGCGCGGAAATCCGCACTCTTCCCACGCGCCCGGATCGCATCGACGAGCGCGAGCGACGTGTACATCTTGCCGACCGAGCAATCGGTACCGACGGTGAGCAGCCGGTGCCCGGCGCGGGGCCGGCCATTGCCGACGACGAGATCCACGGGTGGATCGCGCACGTCGAACAACTGCAGCCCGCTGCTGCGCGCGGCTTCGACCAGCCGCGGCTCGTCCCGCAGCCGCTGGTGGAGGCCCGAGGCGACATTCATCCCCGCCTCGAGTGCGGCCAGCGCGTCTTCAATGAGGTCGGGGGCCATGGTTCCACCCGAATTGGCGATCCCCAGCACGAGCGTGCGCGCGCCCGCAGCAGCCGCCTCGGCCATGGTCAGGCGCGGCAGGTTGAGCGTGAGCGGGCAATCGTCATGCCGGAATTCGCCGACGCAATCCTGACGGCGGAAGGTCGCGAGGCCGCGGGAGGTCTTGATCCCGACCGAATCCGTGCTGTGGCCGAGATAAAGGAAAAAGGGTGCTGGTATCATCGTCGCCACGGTAAGCCGCTCGCGCGCCAATCGGGCATAGCGAGTGCGCGCGAGACCATAGCCGCGCGTTATGACCCGTCGATTACCTTGGCCAGCGTCTTGAGAAAGGCCGTGGCAAGTGCCGTCGGCGGGCGGTTGATCAGGAAAAGCGCGTGGACATCGAAGGTCAGGGATGGCTTGAGCGGGCGCATCGCAAGCCCGGGCCCGAGCGAAGCCTGCGCGGTGAAGCTGTCGACCACCGTGAGCCCCACCCCGGCGCGGACGAGCGCGGTCGCGATATAGAAGGTGCGCGCCGACACCGCCTCATCAAGCTCTATCCCGAGACGCTCCAACTCCTGCGTGAAGATGTAGCCGATCGGTCCGCTCGCCGCGACGCTGACCAGTCGGTGGCCGCGCAGATCCGAAAGCTCGAGACGCGGCGGGGCATCGGGCATGTCCTCCTCGCGGTACAGCACCG
This sequence comes from Sphingobium sp. FW306-1B-F04DB, assembly GCF_058781925.1. Taxonomy (NCBI): domain Bacteria; kingdom Pseudomonadati; phylum Pseudomonadota; class Alphaproteobacteria; order Sphingomonadales; family Sphingobiaceae; genus Sphingobium; species Sphingobium sp. FW306-1B-F04DB. The sequence goes on from NZ_JBYSXE010000021.1 coordinate 27,176, forward strand.
CGAGTTCGCCCTCGCTCAGCCAGCGACTGCCGACGGGTGCGGTCGGCGGCACTTCATAGGCGATCGCGATATCGGTCTCGCGTTCATAGAGTTTGCGGACGAGATCGTCGTGATGGACGGTCTGAAGGTCGAACTTCACATCCTGGTGCGTGCGCAGGAAGCGTGCGACCGCGATCGGGAGTGCGCCGAGCGCCAGCGAGGGGAGCGCGGAGACGCGGAGCGTCCTGCCCGCGCCGCGCCGCAGATTGCGCCCCGCCTCACGCAGCGAATAGACCCTGTCCTGGATCTCGCGCACCTCTTCGAACAGCATGTGCGCGTCCTCGGTAGGCACCAGCCCTCCATTGGTGCGCTCGAACAATGGAAAGCCGAGCAGCGATTCCGCGTGACGAAGCGTCTTCGATACCGAGGGCTGCGAGATGTTGAGCGCGCGCGCCGCGGCCGTGACCGAGCCGTTGGTATAGACCGCGTGGAAGATTTCGATATGGCGCAGTTTCATCGTTGCGCCGCCTTGGTGTCGCGCGCGAGCGCCTCTTCGGTGGCAGTGAAAGCGGATCGCTTGCCCGCTTCGTCTGCGGGAACATCGGTCGCGAAATAGGCCACGCCGGTGCCGCGCTCGCGATCAATCCACAGCCCCGAGCGCAGGCCATAGGCGTCGCCGGCATGACCGAAACGCCGACGAGCGTCGCCGAACACGTCGTCGCGGCAACCCTTTTGCGAAGTCGCTAGGAAGGTTATCGCCAAGCCGTAGCTGCAGTAGAAACCCGTATTCCCCATCCCCGTTGACTCGTCGCTACCGGTGTCGCCGTTGCTGCCGTCAAAGGTCCAGAGCGGCTGCTCGAGCAGCGCCACCGAACGCGGGCTGAGCAGGGTGACGCCATCGATGCTGCCCTGGCCGAGCAGCAATCGCCCGATCCGCGCAAGCCCGCGCGCCGAAATGCGCAGGCCGCCCTGTGGAGAGAAGATCGCGCCGTTCGTTCCCGGCCGCCACTGCGCCAGGTCGCAGCTTCCGTCGCGCGCGGGCTGAACGGCGCATGTGGGCTTGGCGCCATGATTGTCGTCGCGGACCGGCGCACCCGCGCGATAGAGCACGACCGCGCGCGCGGCGGTTTCGTCGCTGCAGTTCGACCAGTTGTAACAGGCATCGAGCTTGAGCGGCGCAAGGACGAGGCGATCCATCAGTCGGTCGAAACGCTCGCCCGTTGCGCGCTCCATCACCGCGGCGATCACGGGGAAATTGATGTTGGCATAGCGAAAAAAACTGCCCGGCGCATGTTCGGCGTCCCACGCCTTGGGATCGGTCAGCACGCTTTTGAGTTCGGCATCGAGCGGGAGCACATAGTCGATCCCGTCGTTGAGGCCGGAACGGTGCGAGAGCAGCAACTTCAAGGTGATCAGCTGGTCGGGGAAAGCGGGGTTGCGCAGCCGCCAGCCGAGCAGGCCGGAGACATCGGCGTCGAGATCGAGCCGCCCCTCTTCAACCAGTCGCATCACCGCGATTACGGTCACCAGCTTCGAAATGGATGCCACGCGCACCGGATCGTCGGCGGTGACCTTTCGGCGCGAGGCGATATCGGCGTATCCCGACGCCTGCGCAACGACTTCGCCCTCGCGATCGAAGGAGACGCGGACAGTGGCAACGGGGTCGGAAGCTGCAGCGAGCAGCATGGCGGTAAGCAGCATGACGCCAGACTAACCAGAAGGCGCCGCCCAGTTCAATGCGCGACAATCGAACCGGCGCTCAAGTGCCTCATGCCGCTCTAGCGGGAATGAACGCGATCAACGCGTCCACCGCATCCTGTGTCGTGACCGCTGACTGATCGTCGATCAACCAGCATTCGCCGGGGAGGAACTCGAGTCCATCGACCGTACCCCTGCCGCTCAGCGGGAGGAACCAGATCTGGTCGCTTCCCGTCAGCTGCAAGGTTTCGCCGCCCCGCCAGTGTTTCAGATCGACCTGGAAGGGTGCAACATCGGTCGAAAGAAGTCGCTGCTGCGTGCCGAGGGGCCCATTCATCGCGGGTTGATCATATGGGACGAGCTTGCTCACCGCCCTTCCCTGCTCGAGATGCAGCGCACGCGGACGGCCATAGTCATAGAGCCGGTAGGTGATGTCGGCGTTCTGCTGAATCTCTGCCAGCACGATATCGGCACCAATGGCGTGAACAGTTCCGGCAGGAATGAAGAAGAAGTCGCCCGGCCGCACGGGCTTCCAGTCGATAAGCTCCTCGATCGACCCGTCGCGGGCCGCAGCCTCGAATGCGTCCTCCGTCAGCGCATCTCTGAAGCCGATGCCGAGCACGGCGCCCGGCGCGCAATCCAGGATGTACCAGCACTCCTCCTTGCCGCGCGCCATGCCCGCAGCGCGGGCCTGGGCGTCGTCAGGGTGCACCTGGATCGAGAGCCGTTCGCTGGTGGTGATATATTTGACCAGCAAGGGATCCTTATCGCCTTGCGGCCCTTGAAAATGGACCTCGCCGATGCGTCTGCCCGCATGATCCTGCAGGAAGGAGGGCAGGGTCGTGCGCCCCCAGGGCTTTTCAACATAGGTCGCATCAAGTCTCGGCATTCTCGCCACCTTTGCTCTGCCGTGGCCTAGCCGACGGCGCAAGGAGTTTCGGTCGGATCACTTTTCGCGGCACTGATCGCGAGAGCGATCGATCCCAACGGCCCGGCCTGTGCGAGCAGGCGCGGCGCGACGACATAGTCCGTGCCCTCGGGCAACTGCATATAGCCCCCCAGGCTTTGAACCAGTGCTTCGTTGATGCGCCCGATCAGGTGCGGCTGGCTTGAAAACACGCCGCCTCCGATCGCAATCCGCAGCGGCCCAGTTCCGCAAACGAGCGAATGGCACATCGCCGCAAGCGCGTCGACGATCGGCTCCCAGACCGGATCGTCTGACGCCACATCGGCAGGCGAACGCCCGGCCAGGCGCGCCGCGAGCGCTGTCCCCGACGCCAGCCCTTCCACGCAGTCGGAATGATAGGGACAGGCGCTGGGCGCGGTGTCGCCGGGCCGGCGGGGCACACGCATATGCCCGATTTCGCTGTGCCCGATGCCGCGCGTCGGCAGGCCGTGGACGATAAGCCCGACGCCGACCCCCGTGCCAACAGTGACATAGGCGAAATCGCGCAATCCCTGCCCGGAACCCCAGAGCATTTCCGCGATCGCGGCGCCATTCACATCGGTATCAAAACCCACCGGGACCGCGAAAGGCGCCGAGAGCGTGCCGAGCACATCCGCATTGCGCCATGCGAGCTTGGCCGTGGCCAGAATGCGCCCATGGCTCGCTGACCCTGGATTGAGGTCCAGCGGCCCGAAGGACGCCAGCCCGAGCCCGGCAAAGCCGCGTTCCTCATGCCACTCCCGCAATATGGCGAGAAGGGCCGGCAACGTCTCGTCGGGCGACGTCGTTGGTACCGTGCGCTGATCGAGTATGGCATCCGGGCCATAAGCGAAGGTGCATACGCATTTGGTGCCGCCGAGCTCGACACCGGCAAAAGGAAGATCAGCCATGGCCGACATCGGACGTCCAGTCTCGCTCACGATCGCTTATCTCGCCCCCGCAGCGACAAGCACCGCCAACAGAATTGTCGTCGACAAGCGCGCGCCAGGCCCCTCGACCCAGGCATTCGTGCGAGGATAGGCATTTCGCGCGCCGACGGGCGCCCCATATGCGCAGAAAGCTGATCCTGGCGGCATCTTCACGCTCCTCCCTCTTTGCAGCGCAAGCCCTGTCGAAGCTCGCATTCGCGGCTTGTCTGGGCCGCGATGATAATTAATACATTAAATTGCATTATTCAATTTCGGATGCAACCCGACATGATCGGATTGAGCAAAAAGCAACCATATGAACCGCGCAAAGCGGGTCGCGACGCGTGCTGTCCTGTCCTGAGGGCCCGGAACTGCCCGGCCGTTGTACTGAAACCATTGACGACTGAACCATAAAGGTGGGAAGCCGACACATGGCGACGAACAGCAGCGACATCTCCCGGCAGGACCGGGCAGCGGATTCCGGGCATCCCTCTTCCAGCGAGCCCCACAGCATGACGACGTCTTCCCATCGCGATCGTCCGCGATTGTCGGGCACGAACCTGGAACGCGCGGCCGATCACAACCAGCGGATAACGCTGCATGCCATCAGGGTGGGCGGATCGCTTACGCGGGTCGAATTGGCGAACATTACCGGACTGACTGCGCCCGCCATCGCCAACATCACCAAGCGCCTCCTCCAGGAGGGCTTGATCGAGGAAGCCGGCCAGCGGCGCGGGGGTCGCGGCCAGCCGCCAACCAAGCTCGTCATCCGGAGCGACGCCTGCTTTTCGATCGGCATCAATATCGATCGGGATCACATCACGATCGTCCTCGTCGATTTCTCGGGGCAGACGCTCGCGCGTGTGACCGAAGAAGTCGATTATGCCCTGCCTAACGATGTGCGGGCGCTCTACCAGCGCTCGATCGCCGGCATGCTCGAAGCTGCCGGCGTCGACGCAAAGAAGATCGTTGGAATTGGCGTTGCCGTGCCCGACGATCTCGGCTCGGTGGAATTGCCCGGACGGCCCGCCGCCTATGCGCAGTGGGAGGGCCTCGGGATGGAGGCGCTGTTCGCCGAGCCCTACCACCTGCCCGTCTTCACCGAGAACGACGCCGCCGCGGCCGCCATGGGCGAGATGCAGCTGGGCCTTGGCCAGACCATGAACAGCTTTTTCTACATCCTGGTTTCCTCGGGCCTGGGGGGCGGCCTCGTCGTGGACGGCAATTATGTGCGCGGCGCCGACGGGCGAAGCGGCGAGATCGGCTTCATGCGCACGCATCGCGCCAACGGGCGCGACGAACCATTGCAGAATATGGTCTCTCTCTCGGCGCTGGCCAGGGAACTCGCGGCGCAGGGCTTCCCGCTCGCCGAGGCGATGTCGAACGACGCGCCGTCCGCGGCATTGAGTGCCTGTATCGATCAATGGATCAACACCGCGGCCGAAGAGCTTGTCGAACCACTCGCGGCCGTGAATTGCCTCGTCAATCCGGCAGCCGTGCTACTGGGCGGACGGCTGCCCACATATCTGGTGGAGCAGATCGCCGACCGGGTGAACGCACGCATGGAAGACATGGCGACCAAGCTACCCGCGATCGCGCCTGTCGTCCGGGCCGCCCTGTCCGAAGATGCACCGGCAGTGGGCGCCGCGATCCTGCCGTTCAGCCATTTCCTGTTGCCCAAACCCGGCGCGCTCTGGAAGGCGCCGCGCGGCGCAGGCGCGGCCATCATCGGCGCGTAGCGAGCCACCATCTTCAACCAGGCGCGTTGCCGAACGAGGGTGGGCGGTCCTTGATGGCTGCGCCGAACGAGGACGGGCGCGGCCCCATTTCGAAGAGTAGCTCGCCGCCCTTTGCGAGTTCGGCATGGCTGATCCAGTTGCGGCTGTAAGGACGACCGTTCCAGCGCACCGACTGGACATAGGGGCTGGCGGGGCCGTTGCCCGTCGCGCGGATACGCAGCGTCCGGCCGTTGCCGACCCCTACCTCCGCCTCGTCGAAGAGCGGAGAGCCGAAGACATAGGCCGCGCTCACCGGATCGACCGGATAGAAGCCGAGCGCGGAGAGGATGAACCACGCGCTCATCTGGCCGCAATCATCATTGCCGATCACGCCGTCGGGCGCCGCCTTGTACATCTCGGTCAGCAACCGGCGGACCATCGCCTGCGTCTTCCACGGCGCGCCGCAATAGGCATAGAGATACGCGGCGTGCTGATCGGGCTCGTTGCCATGCGCGTACTGGCCGACCAACCCCGATATGTCGGGCGGCGCATTGTCGGGCAATGTCGAGGGCGCGTTGAAGAAGCCGTCGAGCTTCTTCTCGAACGCCGCGTCGCCGCCGAACAGCTTTATCTGGCCATAGATGTCGTGCTGGTTGAGGAAGGTCGTCTGCCAGCCATTCGCCTCGGTGTAGTCGCGGTGCTTCTTGGGATCGTGGCCGATCTGGATCGGGTCGTAGGGCTCCCACCATTTGCCGTCAGAAAATTTGGGGCGCGCGAAACCGATCGAGGCGTCGAGCACGTTGCGGTAGTTGAGGCTGCGCTTGCGCAGCGTCGCGGCATCCTCATGCGCGCCCGCGGCCTCCGCGAGCACGGCCATCGCCCAGTCGTCATAGGCGTATTCCTGCGTGCGGCTGACCGATTCCCAGACCTTGTCGGCGGGGATGTAACCGAGGTCGTAATAATAGCCGCGGCCCAGCGAGCTGTCGCTGTCCTTGAAGTCGCGATCGAAGGCGCGGCGGCGGATATTGGGCCATGCCGCGGCATAGTCCGCCTCGATCCCCTTCACCTTCGCCTCGGCGAGCACGACGACCGAGTGCCAGCCGATCATGCAGCCTGTTTCGACGCCCTGAAGCGGCCAGACCGGCGGACCATAAGGGCTCTGGGCGGTGTGGCGGATCAGGTCGCGCGTGAACATCGCCGCACGCTCGGGGCGGACCAGCGTCAGCAGCGGATGCAGCGCGCGATAGGTGTCCCAGAGCGAATAGGTGCTGAACGCGGGCGAGCCCTCGGGCGTCTGGTGCACCGTGCGGTCGAGGCCGACATAACGGCCATCGACATCGGTGAAGAGCGTCGGCGCAAGGAAGCTGTGATAGAGCGCGCTGGCGAGTATGGTGCGCTGCGCCTCGGTGCCGCCCTTGACGCGGACGCAGTCGATCTCCTTCGCCCAGATGCCGCGTGCCGCGTCGCGGGCGCCGTCGAAATCCCAGCCCGGTGCCTCCTTTGCGAGCGCGGCGCGCGCGCCGCTCACGTCGACCGCCGAGACCCCGGTCTTGATGAGGATCGGTTCGCCGCCGGCATCGTCGAAGAACAGCGCGACCTTGAGGCTCTTGCCCGTGATCCCCGTCGCCCCCTTGGCTGCGGGCGCGTCGCCATCGCCGAAGAACTGGACGCGATCGGGGCGACGCGAAAGCTGCATCGCGAAATGGATGTGGCGTCCCTTGGCCCAGCGGTTGACCTGCCGGCTGCCGGTCAGCAGCCCGTCGGCGCCAAGCGCGAGCGATGCATTCTCGATCAGCGTACCCTTGTCCCATGTGTCGAGGATCATGTGCGCGAAATCGATCAGGATGTGCCCCGGCCCGTTCGGGAAGCGGTAGCGGTGGAGGCCGCAGCGCTCGGTGACCGTCAGCTCGGCGAGCACACCGGATTCGAGGCGCACGCGATAATAGCCGGGCTCGGCATGCTCGTCGGAGAAGCGCTGGCGATAGCCGCCATCGGGATTGTCGAGCGCCCCGGGCACGAGCTCGAGCTTGCCGCGCGTCGGCACCACGAGCACGTCGAGCATGTCGCCGATGCCCGTCCCCGAAAGATGCGTGTGCGAAAAGCCCATGATCGAGCTGTCGGTGTCGTGATAGCCCGAGCACGCATCCCAGCGCGCATTGTCGGTGTCAGGGCTGAGCTGCGCCATGCCGAAGGGCAGCGACGCGCCGGGAAAGGTGTGCCCGTGGCCGCCGGTGCCGACGAACAGGTCGGGCTTTCCGGGCATCGGCGCCTGCGCCCATCCCGTGCGCGGGGCCAGGCCGGCGAGCGCGGCAAGGCCGGTTCCCGCCAGCATCTGTCGGCGGTTGGTACGCAGCATGCTAGTTTCCTCTCGTCAGATACGCGCGGTGATCATTGCGGGCTTGCGGCGCTCGAGATCGAGGATCAGGTCGCCGAACAGGCCGTTCGCCCAGGCGAACCAGCTCCGCGTGAACTTCGTCGGATCATCCTTATGGAAGGATTCGTGCATGAAGCCCGTCCCGCCATGCGTGTCCTTGAGCCAGCGCACGCATTGCAGGATCACGGCGTCATCATCGCTCAGCAGCGCGCGGGTGATGATCGACATCGGCCAGACCATGTCCATGCCGACATGCGGCCCGCCGATCCCTTCGGCCGCGGTGCCCGAGAAGAAATAGGGGTTACGCGGGCTCCACGCGAGCGCGGCGGTGCGACGATAAAGCGGATCGTTGCGCTCGGCCGCGCCGAGCAATGGCAGCCCCGACAGGCTCGGGACATTGGCGTCGTCCATGAAGATGGCGTTGCCATAACCATCGACCTCAAAGGCCCAGACCTCCCCGCCTTTGCCGTCGGGCATCTTCCCGTGCGCCTCAAGCGCCTGCCGCACTTCGCTAGCCAGCGCCTCGCAGTCGCGCGCGGCCGCATCGTCGCCGCGCGCCTCGCGCAGCACGGTTGCGAGCATGCCCAGCGCTGACACCGCGAACAGGTTGGACGGGATCAGGAACGGAAACACACACGCGTCGTCGGAAGGGCGGAAGCCCGAATGGATCAGGCCGACCTTCTTCGTCGGCGCGCCATAACCGCCGAACATCAGCGTCTCGGTCGGCGAGGGATCGACGCGCTGGAAATGATAGCCGCCGGGTCCATCCTTGCGTTGCTGCTCGCGAAGCGTGGCCACCGCCACCGCCATCCCCTTCGCCCAGAGCCCATCGAACGGCGTCTTGTCGCGCGTCGCGGTCCAGTAGGCATGCGCGAGGCGCATCGGATAGCAGAGCGAGTCGATCTCCCACTTCCGCTCGGCGACCCCGGGCTTCATTTCGGTCTTGTCGTTGATCGCCGACAGGTTCGACTTCGCCGCCGGATCCCTGGTGTAGGCGTTGGCATAGGGATCGATCAGGATGCAGCGCGCCTGACGCTGCAGCGCGCCGTGGAAGAGGCGACGCAGCCCGGCGTCCTTCGGCGTCAGATGGACATAGGTCTGGAGCTGCGCAGAACTGTCGCGGAGCCACATCGCATCGATATCGCCCGTGATGACGAAGGTGTCGGGTTTGCCGTCGACCTCGCCGAGAAAGACGGTTGTGTCGAGCGTGTTCGGGTAGCAATTCTCGAACAGCCAGGCGAGCTCGGGGTCGGCGATCTTCGACTTCACCCGCGCGATCTCGGCCTCGACGGCCTTGCTCGTGAAGCGTCGCTTGTCCTTTGGCGGACGCTGGGAGACGCGCTGCTGCGCGGCGGCGGCGCCCGGAAGCGCGGTTGCCACGGCAAGCGCGCCCGCGCTCGACAGCACGTCGCGACGGCTAAGATCGATCACACATTCTCTCCCGTTGATTGGCTATGCCGCGCCGTCATTGCTTCGCCGGCGCGCTCATCGAGAAGGGCGCCGCCGCCTTGGTACTGCCCCATTGCTTGTTGGGCTGCGGGCCCATCACGAAGTGCAGCGTGCCGCCCTGTTGCATAGCCTCGCGCGAGAGCCAGGTATTGTCGTGCGGCTGGCCATTGAAGGTGACCGACTGGATATAGACATTGTCGGGGCCGTTGTTCTCGGCCTCGATCGTCAGCGTCTTGCCGTTGGGCAGCGTAAGCTGGACGTTGCGGAACAGCGGGCTGCCGATCGCATACTGGCCCACCGTGGGCGTGACCGGATAGAAGCCCAATGCCGAGAAGACATACCAGGCCGAGGTCTGGCCATTGTCCTCGTCGCCCGGATAGCCGTCGGGCGCGGACGAGTAGAGCTTATCCATCACGTTGCGGACGTGATACTGCGCCTTCCACGGCGCGCCCGCCCAGTCATAGAGATAGATCATGTGCTGGATCGGCTGGTTGCCATGGGCGTACTGGCCCATGTTGACGATCTGCATTTCGCGGATCTCGTGGATCGTCTGGCCGTAATAGCTGTCGTCGAACAGCGGCGGCGTCGTGAAGATAGAATCCAGCCGGTCGACGAAGGCCGTGTCGCCACCCATCAGGTCGGCGAGGCCCTGAACGTCCTGCATCACCGACCAGCTATAGTGGAGCGAATTGCCCTCGGTGAAGGCGTCGCCCCATTTCAGCGGGTTGAAGGGCGTTGCCCAGCTTCCGTTCTGGTTGCGCCCGCGCATCCAGCCCGACTGGGGATCGAACAGCTTGCGGTAATTCTGCGCCTGCGCCGCGTATTTCTTTGCGTCCTCGGTCTTGCCGAGTGCCGCCGCCAGCCGCGAGAGCGCGAAATCGGCGGTCGCATATTCGAGCGTGCGCGCCGCGCTCTCGTTGATCCCGACGTCATAGGGCACATAGCCGAGCCGGTTGTAATGCTCGACACCCTCGCGCCCGACCGCGGTCAGCACCCTGCCCTTGTCGTCACGCGGACGCCCCTCGGACGTGGTCGCATTCTTGACCATCGCTTCGTAGAGCGTCTCGACATCGAAGCCGCGAACACCGTTGGCATAGGCGTCGGCGATGAGGATCGCCGAGTTGGACCCGATCATCACGCTGCGATGGCCGGGGCTCGCCCATTCGGGCAGCCAGCCAGACTGCTTGTAGGTGTTGACCAGCCCCTGCATGATCTGGCTGTCGAGCTCGGGATACATGAAGGCGAAGAAGGGGAAGACCGCGCGCCAGGTGTCCCAGAAGCCGTTATCGGTGAACATCGGGCCAGGATGCACCTTGCCGTCATAGGGGCTGTAGTGGACGGTCTGGCCCTTGGCGTCGACCTCGTGGAAGGTGCGCGGGAACTGCAGCATGCGGTACAGCGCCGAGTAGAAAGTGCGGCGATTGTCGATGTCGGGATCGGTCACGCGGATGCGCGACAGCTCCTTTTCCCATACCGCGCGCGCCTTGGCCTCGGTCTGCTCGAAACGGTCGCCGCCGACCTCCTGCGCGAGATTGCGCTCGGCCTGCTCGAGGCTGATGAAGGAGGAGGCGACCTTGATGCCGACCTGCTCGCCCTTCTTTGTCTTGAAGCTGACGACCGCTCCGACATGCGCGCCCTCGCTTTTGGGCGCGTCGTGCAGCTGCCAGTTCTGGTCCCAGGTGCGGCTGACGGTGAAGTCGTGATCGAACTCGAGCACGAAATAGTTGTGGAAGTTCGCGGGCACGCCGCCGCTGTTGTTGCGGACATAGCCGGTGATGCGCCGCCGCTTCGCGTCGACCGTCACCATCGAGCCTTCGTTGTACGCATCGAGGATGATGTGCGCGTCGTCGCTTTCGGGGAAGGTGAAGCGGAACTGCGCGGCGCGGCTGGTCGGCACGACCTCCGCCGTCACGTCGTAATCGGCGAGATACGCCTTGTACTTGTAAGGCCGGCTCTCCTCGGCCTTGTGGCTGTACCAGGAAGCGCGCTCGTCCTGCTTGATGCGCAGCGGACCTGTCACCGCCATCAGCTCGAACGCGGCATAGTCGTTCATCCACGGGCTGGGCTGGTGGGTCTGCTTGATCCCGCTGATCTTGTGGGCGTCATAGGTATAGCCCCAGCCATTCCCCATCTCGCCCGTGACGGGGGTCCAGAAGTTCATGCCCCACGGCACCGCGACCGCGGGATAGGTGTTGCCGTAGGAGAGCTCGAAGCTCGAATCGGTGCCCATCAGCGGGTTGACCAGATCAACCAGCGCTTCCTGCGGCGCCTCTTGCGCGACCGCCGGCGCCGCCAGCGATGCGCCGGTTGCCAGAAGCGCCAGCAATGCACCACGCAGCTTGAACGAGCTCTTGCTCAAAACCTTACTCCCCTTGCTTGTTCGTGGGCGCCGGACGCGTGGCCACAAGCGGCCGCGGTGCCACGCCTTTGTTGGTCATCACGATCGGGCGGATCGTGCCATCGGTGTTGAAGATCATGCGGTCGATCGCGAGCTCGCGATGCTCGCCCTTGTCGGTGTCGAGCGGTCGGCGGTGATAGGCGATGTACCACTCGTCGGTGCCCGGGACGTTCACCACCGAATGATGCCCCGCCCCCCGCGCAATAGCGAAGTCTTGCGCCAGAATCTTGCCCATCGGCTTGAACGGTCCCGTCGGGCTCGACCCCATCGCATAGGCGACGCTGTAGTCGGGGCCCGTCCAGCCGCCCTCGGACCACATCAGGTAATAGACGCCCTTGCGCTCGATCATGAACGAACCTTCGACATAGCCCGGCGGGGTTATCTCCTTGAACAGCGTGCCATCCTCATGGGGCACGACCGACTTCAGATCCTTGCTGAGCCTGACGACGTTGCAGTGCTTCCAGCCGCCATAATAGAGATAGACCTGTCCGTCCCTGTCACGGAAGGCGAAGGGATCGATGGGCTGCGCGCCATTGTGGAACCTGTCGATCAGCGGCTTGCCGATCGCGTCCCGGAACGGGCCGCCGGGGTGATCGCTCACCGCCAGCCCGATACCGCCCGGCTCCGCGTCACTCTGGATGTCGTTGGCGCTGAAGAACATGTAGTATTTGCCGTTGGCCTCGATCACCGAGGGCGCCCAGACCGCATAGGCGGCCCAGCCGACATTCTCGACGTCGAGCACATGCTCGTGCTTCGTCCAGTGGACGAGGTCGGTCGAGGAAAAGGCGTTGAAGAAGGTCTGGATGGCGTAGGACGGCCGCAGCATCTGCCGCTTTCGCAAGTCCTGCTGCGCAGGCGAGAAGCGGTGCGAAACATCGGGCTCGCCGAAATGATCTGAATAGGTGGGATAGATCCAGTAACGGCCTTGGAAGACGTGGATCTCGGGATCGGCATACCAGCCGGGCACGATCGGGTTCGACGCCAGTGCCGATCCTGCCACCAGCAGCGCGGCCGCAGTTGCGATGCCCGCTAGATGCTTCCTCATCGCCCGACGCCTACCCCTTGCAATCCACACAGCCCCCTGCGCGATACTCCCCGGTCATCTCCCGCCAGGTGCAGACGGCACCTGGCGGGATCGGAGGGGGATGGCGGAGGCTGAAACCATCCCCTGGGGACCTTTAACCGGAGACCTCAGAAATTATACGAGATGCCGACATAGCCGCGGCGCCCGAAATAGTTCCTGTAGGTGAAACGATCCTTGGTGTCGTTGCCAAGGTACCGGCTTTCTTCCGACTTGGTGAGGTTGATGATCGATGCGGTGAGCACCAGGTTGTCGAACAGTTCGTAGGATGCGTTGAGGTCGACCTGCTGGTAGGGCCGGGTGTATTCGTTCAGGCCCGAGGCGAGACCGCCAACCACGGTGCCGCGACGGTTGTACGAGGCACGCAGCAGCAGCTTGTCGTTTTCATAGAATACCGAGGCGTTGACCTGCGTCTTGGAGCTTCCGACCAGCGCCGATGTGCCGACCTTCTGCCCGTCGAGCGTGATATCGGCCTTCGACGTGTCGTTATAGGTGAAGTTCACCTGCGCACCGAGGCCGAAGGGCAGCGTGTGCTGTGCATAAAGCTCGATGCCCTGCGATACTGCGTTCGAGCCGTTGGCGACCGTCGAATAGGGTTGGATCAGCACCTGCTCGCCCGCCACCTCGCGCGTCACGTCGATCACGAGCGGCACGACGAAGTCGGACACCTCCTTGCGGAACAGCGTCGCGCCCAGCACCGAACCCTGCTGGAAATACCATTCGATGCCGAGGTCGTACTGCCATGCCGAGAAGGGCTTCAACTCGGCGTTGCCGCCGCTGCCCGACCAGCCCTCGAATTCGCCGAACTGGCCACGGTCATAGGCATATTCCGCCGAGCGATAGGTCAGCGAACGCTGCGAGCCCAGGTCGTTGAAGGACGGACGCGCGATCACCTTAGCGACCGCACCGCGCAGCAGCACGTCGGGCGTGACCTCGTAGGCGACGTTCAGGCTGGGAAGCCAGTCGGTATAGGTTTTCGACTGATCGACGCGCGTGTTGACGATGTCCTCGCGGTCGTCGCGCGGAAGCACAAGGCAGTTGCCGTCCGGCCCCAGCGGCGGCGGCGAGAAGGGGCCGCCCGGGCCGTCGACGCAATAGTCGTTCAGATACTGGAGCCGATCCGAGGTGTTGCCCGACTGCTTGGTATTGGCGACGCGCAGGCCGATATTGCCGCGGAAGCCGCCGCTTTCGAAATTGGCCTGGACATAACCACCCCAGACGCGCTCACCGAGATCATAGACGAAGTCGGTCTCCTCGACACGCACCGCGGGGCCGTAGGTCGAGTTCAGGTGCGCCAGGTAGCGATTGAAATCGATCCCGGGGAACGAACTCGCGTTGAAGCCGCCCGCGATGTTGCCGATGGGCTTGTCGTAGAAGAATTCAGGGAGCGCGACCGCGCCCTGCGGCGTGTCCTGATAGCGCTGCTTGGTCGCGGCATTCGCATACCATTCGTTGCGCCCGGTTTCGCGGTGGATGCTGAGGTCGCGCCACTTCGCGCCGACCTGGACCGAGCTGAGGAAGCTGTCCTCGAAGCGCTGGGTCAGGTCCAGCTGAGCATAACGCTGCGCAAGCTCGCTGTTGACGAAGCTCGAACCGGTCGAACCGATATCGATCTGCGCGATGCCCTTCTTGATATTCTCCTGGAGTTCGGGCGAGAATTCCATGTTGACCCGACCGTTCGAGAAATCCCAGGCGCTCAGGAAGTTGCCGTTCTGCTCGGCGCCCGTGGTCGTGAGGCGCGGCTTCGCGGCAACATTGAACCGCATCGACGGCCCGCCGCTTGCCTTGGTCTTGCCGAGCTTGAGCACGGCGTCGAAGCTATCCCGGTTGAACGCAACCTCGGTTTCGAAGGTGTCCGAAACCTGCTTCTCGCGGCTGAAGCTGCCGGCGAGCTGCGGCGTCTCCATGGTGCAGGGCGGATTGTTGGCGAGGCACCCCGTCCCCGCTGCAGGCACCTGGAACTGCGCCGACTGGAAGATGGTTCCGCTCTTGTCGAACTCCGCGCCCGTGAAGAAGTTGCCATAACCCCATTCGGGAATCTTGAGCACGTTGCTCACGAAATTGCTGCTATACTCGAAACGGAAATAGTTCGAGGTGACGGTCAAGTCCTCGAACGGACGCACCTGGACCGTCGCCTGGATTCCATAGCGCTCGCGATCCTGGTTGAAGACTTCGGTGTTGACCGATTGCGGCGCCCAGTATCCCGAATAATGCTGTCCGCCCTGTGTGGTCGTGCCGCCGCCCGGCCAGTAGGAGATGGCGTCGTCATTGGCGAACGGGTTTCCGTTGACGTCGGTCGCGGGGGTGATGATGTCGCCGTTGGCATCGCGATCGCTCCACCAGCGCCAGGTTTCGGTCGAGCCGCGCAGTTCGCGGTTCGAACGCTTCTGGTAGACGCCGCCAACGAGCACGCCGAAGGTCTCGTCATCGTTCTTCCACGAGACCTGGCCGGCGAACTGCGGCTCGAATTTCTCGGTCGTGTCGGAATAGGTGCCTTCCGCCGAGACGAAGCCGGACCATGCGGGTACGTCGAACGGGCGACGGGTATTGAGGATGATCGTACCGCCGACGCCGCCTTCCTCGAGACGGGCTTCCGACGACTTGTAGACCTCGGTGCTGGCGATGAAGTTCGACGGTAGCAACACATAATTGAACGAGCGCTGCGGATCGCCACTGTCGGCGCCGGCGAGGAAGTTGCCGTTGAGCAGCGACAGAGTCAGTCCCGGCTGAAGGCCGCGAATGCTGACGCGGCTGCCTTCGCCGCCGTCGCGCGTGATGACCACGCCGGGCACGCGCTGCAGCGAGTCGGCGACGTTCTTGTCGGGGAATTTGCCGATGTCCTCGGCGGTGATGATGTCCACGACAGCGTTCGATTCGCGCTTCTGACGAAGGCTTTCCTCGATCGATTCGCGATAGCCGGTGACAACAATCGCCTCGGCATCATCGGCGGCACCCGATGCCTGCTGAGCCGCGGCATCCTCGGTCGTCGGTTGCGCGTCCTGCGCATGCGCCGCGGCGGTCATGCCGGCAATGACGCTTGCCGACAGAAGCAGGTGGCGGATCATTTTACCCCGCACGATGCCGCGACCAAAACTGGCTTGCCCCAAATTCATTTCTGACATCCTCCCAACTCGGGGTGATCTCCACCCTCGCATTTGATTGCCTCCCCGCCCGAACGAATTTGGCGAGGCGATTCCCATCGATGCTAATTCCAGAATAAAAAAAGCAATTTGTCAATTGTATTGTCCGAAGCAAAATTCTCCTGATCAAATATTTGATATTATGGATTTTTCTTGGACGGCTTCGACGCCTGTGCGCCCTGCTCCGACAGCGGCGCAGCAATGTCCGCGAGCGCCTTTGCCGATGCCTTGGGGACCGCGCGGTCATAGGTCAGCAGACCATTGACCTCGCCCTCGACGTCGCTGGTCTGGGTGTAGACCGCGGCGCTGAGGCCATGCTCTTTAGCCTGCCGGATCACGCCCTCCAGCTTGAGCCGGAAACGCGCAAGATAGTCGGCTTCGTCCTTGGCGGTCTGATACCCCCAGTTGCGCTTGCCTGACCACCACAGATGGCCGCCGACCGGCATGCCGATGCCGCCATATTCGCCCAGCACGATGGCGCGGCGCGCCTGACGTTCGGGCGTCCTCGGCACATCCTCATAGGTGTGGATGTCGAACACGTCCGACACATCGGGCGCGACGTCGAGCCACCCGCTGTCGGCATTGACGAGCCGGCTCGGGTCCATGCCCTTCGTGTACCGCGCCAGCGTCGCAGAATCGTACTGGCCCCAGCCCTCGTTGTTGATCACCCACATCACGATCGAGGGGAAGCCGCGCAGATCGCCGATCATGCGCGTAAGCTCGTCCTGATGCTGCGCCATCATGTCGGACGACATCACCGCCTGGCTCTTGCTCGTGCCGGTGACAAACTGGTCCTCGCCCCCGCCCGACGGCATGTCCTGCCAGATCAGCATGCCCAGCCGGTCGGCGTCGTAATAATAGCGCGCGGGCTCGATCTTGATGTGCTTGCGCACCATGTTGAAGCCCGCCTGCTTGAGGAAGACGAGATCGCTCTTCATCGCTTCCTCGGACGGCGGTGTGTGCAGCCCGTCTGGCCACCATCCCTGGTCGAGCGTGCCGTGCTGGAAATAGGGCTTGTTGTTGAGCAGCAGCACAGGCTGGCCGTGGACCGCCCCCGGCCCGACCGAAATCTTGCGCATGCCGAAATAGCTTTCGACGCCATCCCGAGGCGCACCAACTACCTGTGCGGCGGCGTAGGTCTTGCGCTCCCCCTCGGTGAAGCGAGCGTCATAGGCCTTGCGGTCGCGGTCCTCGTGCCCCGCATAGGGATCGCGCACCGTCACCAGCTCAGCCTTGAGGTCGTAGAGGAACGGGTTCTCAGGCGACCAGAGCCTCGCGCTCGGGATCGCCAGCGTCGCATGGCGATTGGCGCGAACGACCGTAGAGGCGATCGTCTTGCCGCCCGCGCTCGCCGTTATCCGGACCGCATCGGTATCATTCGCCCAGCTGCTCAGCGCTACGTCCACCTCGACAACGCCCCGGTCGATATCGGGGGTAGCGCGCACATCGGCGATGTGCAGCTTGGGCACGGGCTCGAGCCAGACGGTCTGCCAGATCCCGCTGACGGCGGTGTACCAAATGCCATCGGGGTCGAGGATCTGCTTGCCGCGCGGCTGGCTGCCCGCGCTCGTCGGATCGGCCACCTGGACGATCAGTTCATTCTCGCCCGACCGGAGATAGGGCGTGATGTCGAGGCCGAAGGCATCGAAGCCGCCCTTGTGGCCGCCGACAATCGCGCCGTTGACCCAGATTTTCGCCTCGTAATCGACCGCGCCGAAATTGAGCATCACGTTCTGGCCGGCCCATGCGGCGGGCACGGTGAAGCTGCGGCGATACCAGATGCGATCCTCGGGACCCACGCGGCGCGCCACCCCCGACAGGCGCGATTCGACAGCGAAGGGGACGAGGATCTTGCCGTCCATCTGCTGCGGCATCGCGACCGCGGGCGGCGTGATCGCATAGTCCCAGAGACCGTTCAGATTCTGCCACGCATCGCGCCGCAGCTGCGGGCGCGGATAGCTGCGCCACGCATTTTCGGGCGTCACTTCACGCCCCCAGCGCGTCATCACCTCACCGGTGAAAACCTTGTCCTGCGCCGCTGGCTCGGGCGCCTGCGCCGACACAGGGCCAAACGGTGCCGCCGCGCACAGGAGCGCCACCGCCAGCATACGCATGCGCGATGCGGCCGTTCCTGCCGCTTTCATCGCGCGGCCTCCGACATCGAGGGCGGCGCCGCATCGGGCGCGCTGCCCCATCCGGGATTGGGCTTGGGGCCCATCTTCAACACCAGCTTAGCTCCATTCTTGATGTCGCCATGGCTGAACCACGGTTTTGTCCAAGCCCTGCCGTTCAGCGTTGCCGACTGGACGTACATATTTTCAGCCGAGTTGTTCTCCGCGATGATCTCAAGCGCCCGGCCGTTGCCCATGCGCAGCCTGACGCGATCGAAAATGGGGCTGCCGATGACGTAGTGCGGCGTCGAGGGATCGACGGGGTAGAAGCCCATCGCGCTCATCGCATACCAGGACGAGGTCGCGCCCTGGTCATCCATCCCCGGATAGCCATAGCCGGCGGCATCGCTTCCATAGAGCTGGTCGAGGATGCGGCGCACCAGCGCCTGCGTCTTCCAAGGCTGGCCGCTCCAGGCATAGAGATAGGGCGCCTGCTGGTCGGGCTGGTTGCCCTGGACATATTGCCCGATCATGCCTGTGCAGTCGCGACAAATGCCCTTGGGATTGTATGGCGTGTCGAAGAACGCATCGAGCTTGGCGTTGAAGGCTTCGCGGCCGCCGAGCAGGTCGATCAGCCCCTGCACGTCGTGCGGCACGAGCCATAGGGTCGACCAACCCGACGCCTCCTTCATCATGAAGTTGTAATAGGGCTCAGCCGGATCGAAGGGCGAAATCCACTTCCCGTCCTCGGTCCGGCCGCGCATGAATCCCGTCGAGGCATCGAAGACATTGCGGTAATTGCCCGCGCGCTTCAGGAACAGCGCCTGGTCGTCCGTCCGGCCGAGCCGCCGCGCCATCAGCGCCAGTGCATGATCGTCCCAGGCATATTCGAGCGTCTTGTCGGCGCCCGCCTTGCCGCCGGCATAGGGCGGGCTGGGATTCCCCTCGGGCACGATGTCCGAGATCCAGCCCTTTGCCATATATTCGGACAGATAGCCGCGCGGCCCCTTGGGATCGGTCGCGTTCTTGCGAAGATACTCATAGGCGGCCGCGTAATCGAACGGGATGCCGCGTTCCATCGCACCGAGATAGAGGAACACCGCATTGTCGCCGTGGAACGAGGTGTTCATGAACCCGCGCTCGCGCGCCATGTCGAGCTCCGAGCGCATGATGTCCTGCACCAGCTCGGGCTCCATCAACTCGAGCAACGCGATCTGGTTGCGACCGGTATCCCAGAAAGGCACGGGGCTGTAGCGGTCATAGTCCGCCGTCTTCACCTGCCCCTTGCTGTCGGTGAACCGCTCTCCCTTGGCGGCAATGAGCCGGGGACTCGCGAAGGACTGGAACAGCGTCGAATAGAAAAGCTTGCGCTGCTTCGGCGTGCCGCCGGTGATCTCGACACGACCCAGGAGCTTCGCCCATTCAGCGCGCGCCTCATCGTGAACGCGCTTGAAATCCCAACCGGGATTCTCGGCGCGCAGTCGCTGCTCGGCCTCGGCATAGCTGTGGCCGTGCGCGATCTTCATCAGCACCTGCTCGCCCTGGCTGGTGGCGAAGGTGACATAGGCGCCCGCATAATTGCCGCTGACACCGCGCCTTTCAGCGTCGACATCCTGCTCGCCTATGCCCCACCCCTTGCGGTCGATCGCCGCCCGGAAGGTGCCCTGCGCGCTGAATGGCTTTGAGAATTCGGCGACGAAATAGGGCCCGTCCGCCGCGTTCTCGCGGTCCTTCGAGACGCCGCGCACGACGCGGTCGCTCACGATCTCGACGTCGCCACCCTCGCGCGGCAGGTTGATGATGACGTTCGCCCGCTCGCTCTCCGGAAAGGTGAACCGCATCATGCTGGTCCACTGCGTCGCAGTCAGCTCCACCTGCGTCCGGAAGGTGTCGAGATAGACCGAATAATATCCGGGCGAGGCGGCCTCGCGCGCCTTGTCGTAGTAGGACTGGCTGTAGGCGGGCGGCACGGTCCAGTCACCCACGACCGGCATGACGATCGGCTTCGCATTGCCGCCATAGGTGGCACCGCCGCCGCCGGTAAAACCGATCATCGTGGGATTGGGATAGTGATAGGGCGCGGGAACGCCCGTGGGATAGCTCAGCTCGAGATTGACGTTGACCGGCGCGGTCTCGACCGCGCTATGCGGCAACCGCGCGCCCGGAGACGTCTGGCCCGAATAGACGGGTTCACCGGGAGGCGGCGCGTTGCCGATCAGGTCCTTGCGGTCCAGCGGCGCAGTCCCGACCAGCGGGTTGGCTTCTTCGACGGATTGGTCGGGTCGGCTCGCTGCTACACCGGCCTGGCCAAAGGCCGTATCCGCGCCGATCAGCGCGACCGCGGCGACCGAGAGCAGGCAGATTCGGCCAAGCGCTGGTGAAGATACGTGCAACCCAGCAGTTCGCTCCATCGGCCCCTCTCCTTCTTTTTTCCAGCTTTCCGGGTCGCCGACGTTTGCGCCTTCCGACCGTCCGGATGGCCGCCACATTCATTAAACAAATTAATTTTGTCAATTGGTTTTAATAAAGCAATTTTCTAATTGTAAAACATTCGAGCCACGCCCACTCAGTTTGGAGGGCGTAACCTGCATGGCGCCCCGCCGAGCACCGGATGCGTCGAGAGGTGATGGGGGGGTGACGTCGCGAGGACAACCGCTCTACGGTCGCCGCGCACGGGAGCGCGCGAAGCAACACGAATTAGAAAACCAATTTTACTAATTTGGAACCCGTGATATTCCCCTGCCGGCAACCACGCGATCCGGATTCATCCGGACAGGAGAGGACATGACATCTACCCGAACGAATTCATCCTTCGCCTATGTCACCGTGCTGTTCTTCATCTGGGGGGCGGTGACGTCGGTCAATGATGTGCTGATCCCCGCGGTGAAGATGATCTTCTCGCTCACCGACGCCGAGAGTTTCCTCACGCAGTTCGCCTTCTTTCTTGCCTATGGCATCGTATCGCTGCCGGCGGCCGCCATCCTCGGTCGCATCGGAGCGGCGAATGCGATCATCGTCGCACTCGCCACGATGATCGTCGGGTGCCTCATCATGCCGCTTGCAACGCTGGTTCACGCCTATCCGATCGTGCTCGTGGGCCTCTTCGTGATCGCGTCGGGAATCACGCTTCTCCAGGTTGCCGCAAACCCGCTGTCAGCGGTGCTGGGACCGCCCGAGCGATCGCACTTCCGGCTGGTGCTGAGCCAGGCCTTCAACTCCTTCGGCACTGTCGTCGGCCCCTATCTTGCCGCGCATACGCTGCTGCAGGGCGGCCTGTTCGACGGCGGCGAGGTGACCCAGGCCAAGATCGCCTATTCGCTCGGACGTATCGACATCGCCTATCTCTTCATCGCGACAGTGATCGGGGTGCTTGCGATCTTCCTTTGGCGCGCGCGCGGGCAGATCACCGCCGCGGCGCCGCGGCCGGAGGCGAGCGCGTCGATCGGCAGTGCCTTTTCCTCGCGCTGGGCGCTCGCCGGCGCGGCCGCGATCTTCCTTTATGTCGGCGCGGAGGTGGCGATCGGCAGCGCGCTCGTAAACTTCCTCGAGCAGCCCGACGTCCTTGCGGTCAGCGCCGTTCGCGCGGGCAGCCTTGTCAGCCTGTACTGGCTGGGCGCGATGATCGGCCGTTTCGTCGGCTCGGCCCTGCTCACGCGCCTGCCGGCGGGCCCGCTCCTGGCCGTGGCGGCGGGCTTTGCCGCTCTGATGTGCCTGGTCGTGAGCCAATCGACGGGCAGCGTCGCCGGAATCACCGCCCTTTCGATCGGCCTTTTCAATTCGATCATGTTCCCGGTGATCTTCACCCTCACCATCGAGCGTTCGTCCGCGCCACCTTCGGCTACCTCGGGACTGCTGTGCATGGCGATCGTCGGTGGCGCCTTTGTCCCGCTGGCCTTTGCCCAGGTGGCGGACGTCACGGGCAGCCGCTTCGTCGCGTTCCTGGTGCCGATGCTTTGCTATCTGCTGATCCTTGTCTTCGGCTGGAGCGCCGCACGCGTCCGCGCATCGCAATCCACCGACGGAGCACTGCCCGCGGCAGGGCACTGAGGTCGGCGCTTCACAGTGCCCCGTCAGGGGTGCTGCGTTGCAGGACAAGACGAACACCGTTCCCAAAAGCCGCGGTCTCGACCACCCTTCCCCTTCCACTTTCCGTCCCGAGGTCCAATCCGTATGCGCGTCGCCTCCAAGATCTCGATCGCCGTCCTGTCGATTGCGCTCGCCGCCTCGGCCGCGCCCGCTTCGGATAGCTATGTTGATGTCGATCCCTTGATCGGCACGGGTGGCGAGGGACACACCTTCCCAGGCGCGGTCGCGCCCTTCGGCATGGTCCAGCTCAGCCCCGATACCGACACCGGCTGCGTGATCCGGGCGTGCTACGATCATGCCGCGGGCTACCGCTACGAGGACCCCACCATCCAGGGATTTTCGCACACGCATTTTTCGGGCGCCGGGCATTCGGATCTTGGCGATTTTCTCGTGATGCCCGTCAGCGGCGACACCGTTCCGCTCGAGCCGGGCGACGCCAAGGCGCCGGGATCGGGTTATCGATCAAGCTACTCGCACAGCGAAGAGCAAGCGCGGCCCGGCTATTATGCCGTGACGCTGAGCGACGCGCATGTGCGTGCCGAGCTGACCGCCGGGACGCGCGTGGGGGCCCACCGCTACAGCTTCCGTCCTTCGGACGCAGCACATCTCGTGCTCGATCTCCGCTCGTCGCTGTACAACTATCCCGGCAAGATACTCTGGTCGTCGATCCGTCTGCACCCGGACGGAACGGTGACCGGCACGCGCGAGACGCGCGGCTGGGCGCCCGCGCGCAAGCTGCATTTCGCAATGCGCTTTTCCGCACCGCTCACGGGTCACGCCTTCGTCAGCAAGGAAGCCGATGTTCCCTACAAGGGTTTCCAAGGCCCTCATCGCGGATCCGATTCCGGACCCGAGCGCTCGGGACGCGCGCTCGTCGCACGCTTCGACTTCGGACGGCTCGACCGCCCATTGGAAATGAAGGTCGCGCTTTCCTCGGTCGACGAGGCCGGCGCCATCGCGAACCTTGCTGCGGAACCCGGCAATTTCGACCAGATCCGAGAGGCGACCGCGACGTCCTGGCGACAGGCATTGGGAGCGATCGAATTCGACGCCCCCGCACCGATGCGCCGCATGCTCAGCACCGCGCTCTACCATACGCTGATAGCGCCCTCGGTCGCCAGCGACGCGGACGGACGCTACCGCGGGCCCGACGACCAGGTTCATCGCGCCGAGGGCTTCACCTACCGCTCGACCTTTTCGCTCTGGGACACGTTTCGCGCCGAGCACCCCCTGCTCACGCTGATCCAGCCTGAAAGCGTCAACAGCGAGATGGTCCGCTCGCTTCTCGCCAGCCAGCAGACAAGCCCGCACGGCATACTCCCGGTCTGGCAGTTCCAGGGCCGCGAGACCTGGACGATGATCGGCTATCATGCCGTGCCGGTGATCGCCGACGCCTGGCTGAAGGGCATTCGCGGTTTCGACGCCAATGCGGCGCTGGACGCCATGGTCAAGAGCGCCAGCTATGCGCCCTATGGCGGGCTCGGCGAATATATGCAGCGCGGCTATGTGCCGATCGACCGCGAGCCCGAGGCCGCGTCCAAGACCGTGGAATATGCCTATGACGACTGGACCATCGCGCGGATGGCGCGCGCGCTGGGCCGGACCGATATCGCGCTGCAGTTCGAGAAGCGCGCGGGCAACTGGCGCAACAGCTTCGACCGGCAAACCGGCTTCGTTCGCGCACGCAAGGCCGATGGCAGCTTCAGGACGCCCTTCGATCCGACCGCGATCAACTATGGATCGGACTATACCGAGGGCAATGCATGGCAGTACAGCTGGTTCGTCCCGCACGACCAGGCGGGGCTGTTCCAGCTGATGGGCGGTGACAAGGCCGCGATCGCCAAGCTCGACCAGATGTTCGAGTATGACAATTCGAAGCTCGATTACAGCCATGCCGAGGACATTGCGGGGCTCATCGGCCAGTACATCCATGGCAACGAGCCAAGCCACCACGTGGCATATCTCTACAACTATGCAGGCGCTCCCTGGCGCACCCAGGAACGGCTGCGACAGATCATCGAGAGCCAGTACAAGGCGGCGCCCGACGGGCTATCGGGCAATGACGATCTCGGCCAGATGTCGGCATGGCTCGTGTTCACCGCGCTGGGCTTCTACCCGGTGGCCCCGGGAAGCCTCGAATATGTCATCGGTCGACCGTTCGTGAACCGCGCCGTGCTCAATTTGCCCAACGGCAAGCGCTTCACGATCGTCGCCGAAGGGCTGGACGAGGCGCATCCCTATGTCGGATCGGTTTCCCTGAACGGCACGCCGCTCGACCGCAGCTTCCTGCGGCATGGCGAAATCACGGCCGGTGGCGAGTTGCGGTTCCGCATGCAGGCCCAGCCCAATCGCGCATGGGCCACATCGCAATCGGCGCGGCCTTTCTCGATGGCATCCGACCGCGGGCAGCCCGCCAGAAGGGGGCGACGGCGGTAGCCGGGCCGAAATGCGCCAAACGTCAGGTCGTCGCTCATCTGCGTCGCCGCGAAGCTCACGTTGACGCGGTCCATATAGCAAAGAGGTAGGCCCAGCCCGATCAGCGGCAAAATGCGCCGCAGGGCCTTCGTTATTGCCGAACGCGCTATCGCCTCCCTGGCGGGGTCGGCGATCCTCCAACACGACTCCCCGCGGCCAGATCCAGTTCGCGGTTCGGCCAGAACGGCGTCAGGCATCATACTCGCCTTACCTGACGCGCAGCACAACATGTTGAGAAATAAGGTCGTTTTCCGCGAGCGGGCAAAACATAGTTAAATATTCATATTTTGTATTCAAAATGGCACCGTCTGCGCGACAGAAGACAGTCTTTCGTGGGGGAGGACCATCATTTCGAACTGGGGGGAGTTCTCGCGTCCATCGGGCGTCTGCCCGCGCCTCGATGGGGATCAAGGCGCGTATTTTTCGCTCGACTTGAACTTGGCGTCTGCCCAGCGTCGGCGTCAAAAGAATCGAGCTGTTTTCCAGGTTGGCGTGGTTCGCCGCGGCGACGGCAGAAACCACCGCTGGCATCTGCGCGCGCGGGGCAGCACGATTGCACTTGCGCTGTGCTGCGCCCTTCTCGCCGACGCCGCGCGTGCGCAGAATGCGGACAGGTACTGGGACCGCAACGGCACGGCCGCCGGGCGGGGCGGCACTGGTACATGGAACACGACCCCGAGCATATGGAGCGCCAATAATGACGGCTTGAGCGGTCCTTACGGCAGCTGGAACAATGCCGGGATCGACAACGCCTTTTTCGGCGGCACCCCGGGGACGGTGACGCTGAGCGTCCCGATCACGGTGCACAACATCACCTTCGAGACAGACGCCTATACACTCAGCGGCAGCACATTGACGCTGAGCGACGTCACGCCGACCATCACCAACAATGCGGGCGTCTCCGCGACCATCAACTCCATCATCGCCGGTACCGCGGGTCTGACCAAGGCCGGTGCCGGCACCTTGACGCTCAATGGCGTCAATAGCTTCAGCGGCGGAATCGCCGTCAATGGCGGCATCCTGAACGTCAACGGCAACGCCGCGTTAGGCGCTGCCAGCAACGGCATCGTGATGGCCGGCGGCACGCAACTCGGCAGCACCGGCGCGCTGGCCGCCACCCGGGTAGTCACGCTGACCAGCGGTAGCGTCACCCTGACCGGCGCGGGCGTGGGCGCGGCGCGCTTCACGGGCGCGGGCGGGATCATAGCGCTGCCTGGTGTCACCCTGAGCAATAACGCCAACGACTATATTGGCCAGACCCGGTTTAACGGGGCGAACGGCACTTATTCCTTCTCGTCCATCGCCGATCTGGGCGTGGCCAGTTCTCTGGGAGCACCTACCACGGTGGCCGACGGCACCGTCCTTGTGACCCCCACCAGTGGCAGCCCAACCCTGAACTACACCGGCACGGGCCACAGCTCCAACCGCAACTGGGCAGTGCAGACCGTCAGCGGAGGCGGCTTTCGGCTTCGCAATGCGGGCAGCGGCACGTTGACGCTGACCGGCAACATCGCGGTGACCGGTACCGGGGCAGGCACCGCCATCTTTGAGGCCGCCGGGTCCAACCTGGACTTGCTCGGCGCGATCAGCATCGCCGCTCCCACAAAGCCCGCGAGCTTCACCGGCTCGAGCGGGCAGACCATCACGCTCGGCGGCGCGAATACCTATGGCGGCACCACCAGTATTGCGAACGTGACGATGCGGGCCCCTGTGCTCGCGAATGCGGGTATCGCCAGTTCCTTCGGCACCGGCACCGGCTCTACCGGCGCCATCGGCGTCAGCAGCAACGGCACATTGAACTATATCGGCGCGGGCGCCAGCACCAACCGGCCATTTACGATCAACAACGGTACCCTCAGCAACAACGGCAGCGGCGCGCTGGCACTGAGCGGCACCGTGGCGATTGCAAACACCGCGACGCTTGGCGGCAGTTTCAGCGGCGCCGCCAACGGCATATCCGGTGTCATCTCGGGCAGCGGCAATCTCGTCCTCAATGGCGCGGGCACCTGGATATTTGCGGGCAACAACAGCTATTCGGGCGGCACCGCGATCAACAGCGGCAATCTGGTGATTGGAAACGGGGGCACCACCGGCACCGCCGGCAGTGGCAATGTGGCCGTCAATTCAGCGGCATCGACGCTGTCGATCAACCGCAGCAACAGTCTCACGTTCAATGGCACATTGAGCGGCCCCGGCACGCTGGCACAGATCGGCACGGGCACGACCGTGCTTACCGCCGCGAGCAGCAGCATTGGCGCCGCCAGGATCAGCGCGGGCACGCTGCAGGTGAACGGTGGACTCACCACGCCGACTCTGACGATGACCGGCACCTCCACCCTGACCGTGAACGGCACCGTGCAAGCAGCAGGCGCCACGACGCCCCTGCTCAGCGGAGATGCCGGCGTAAACAGGATCAACGTCAACGGCGGCGGGATTCTGCGCGTCAATGGCGACCTCGCCGGGGGCAACGATGTCGTGATCCTCGCCGGTACTCTCGATACCGGTGCTGCGCTGCTCAGCCTGGGGGCGGGCGACGATACCCTGACCCTGAACAATGGCGGGGTGATCAGCGGCATGGGCATCGACGCCGGCACCGCCGGGGGCGCCGATACCCTTGTGATCAACAAGACCGCTGCCTTCACCGTCGGTAGCGGAAGCATCAGGGGTTTCGAGCGACTGACCAAGCAGAACGCGGGCGTGCTTACGACCACGGGCAGCCACATGTTCAGCGCGGGCACCCAGATCACTGGCGGCACGCTCGATGTCGACGGGAGCCTCGAGACGCCGACCGTGACGCTGGCAAACGGCACTGCACTGATCGTCGACGGCACGCTGCAGGCGACGGGGGCCGCTCCGACGGCGATCACGGGTAGCACGGGCGTGAACACGGTGACGGTGGGCGCCGGGGGCACATTGCGGGCGACGGGCAGTCTGGGCAATGGTGCTGATGTGCTCGATGTCGCCGGCACGCTCGACACGGGCCCGGGCAGCTTCGATCTGGGCGCGGGCAACGATACGCTGACCATCCATGACGGCACCACGATCCTGGGCAGGGTCGTGGCAGGAGCCGGCACCGATATCTTCAACACCAGCATCGCACTCAACGCCGATCTGGGCGCGGTGCAGGGCTTCGAGACTTTGCGCAAGACCGGCGTCGGGGTGCTCAACCTCAATGGCCCGATGAGCTCGGACTTCACCGCGGTCAATGTGCTCGCGGGCACGCTCAATGTGGCGGCCGGCGGCAGCATCGTCGCCGTGCCGGGAGGCACGCTCGCCACCACGGTCGCCAGTGGCGCGACGCTCATTGTCGATGGCCGCTATACCGCCGGCGCGGGCAACGACACGTTCAACGTATCCGGGATTGTCAGGGGCTTGGGGACGATTGCGCTCGGCAACGGCAATGACGTCCTGACCCTGAACGACGGCGCCGATCTGTCGGCGCTGTCGAGTGCGATCGATGGCGGCGGCGCAACGACCAGCGACCGGGTTGTGCTGAACAATGCTGCGGCGCTGACTTTCCATGGCGGCACCACTGCGGGTTTCGAGCTCCTGACCAAGCAGAACACCGGCACCGCGACGATGACCGGGATCCACATGTTCAGCGCGGGCACCCAGATCACGGGTGGCACGCTGGATGTCGACGGCAGCCTCGAGACGCCGACCGTGACGCTGGCGAACGGCACCGTTCTCGTTGTTGACGGCACGTTGCAGGCGGCGGGGGCGACCCAGGCGACGATCACGGGCAGTACGGGCGCCAACACCGTGACGGTAGGTGCCGCGGGCACGCTGCGGGCGACGGGCAGTCTCGGCAATGGTGCGGACACGCTCGATGTGGCGGGCACGCTCGACACGGGCGCGGGCAGCTTCGATCTGGGCGGCGGCAACGATACGCTGACCATCCATGACGGCACCACGATCCGGGGCAGGGTCGTGGCCGGAACCGGGGCCGACACCTTCAATACCGACATCGCGTTCAGCGCTGACCTGGGCGCGGTGCAGGGCTTCGAGACGCTGAGCAAGACCGGTGCCGGGGTGCTCAACATCAATGGCCCGATGAGCTCGGATTTCACCGTGGTCGAGGTGCTCGCGGGCACGCTCAATGTGGCAGCGGGCGGCAGCATCGTCGCGGCGGCGGGCAGCACGCTCGACACCACCGTTGCGAGCGGCGCGACGCTCACTGTCGATGGCAGCTATACCGCGAGCGCGGACAACGACACGTTCGACGTCTCAGGGGCTGTCAGGGGTTTGGGCGCGATTGCGCTGGGCGATGGCGACGACGTCCTGACCTTGAACGACGGCGCGGACCTCAGCGGCTATACAGGCACGCTCGACGGCGGCGCGCCGCCTGCCAGCGACACTTTGGTGTTGAACAACGCCGTGGCACTGACGTTCGGCAGTGGCACGATCATCAACTTCGAACATCTGAGCAAACAGAACACCGGCACGGCGACGCTTGTCGGAAACCACTACTACAGCATCGGCACCGATATCATCGGCGGCACGCTGGACGTCGACGCCATCCTCGAGACGCCGACCGTGACGCTGGCGAACGACACCGGTCTCGCTGTCGACGGCACGCTGCAGGCGGCGGGGGCGACGCCCGCGGCAATCACGGGCAGTACGGGCGCCAACACCGTGACGGTGGGGACCGCGGGCAGGCTGCGGGCGACGGGCGACCTGGGTGACGGCGTCGACCTGCTCGATGTGGCTGGCACGCTCGACACGGGCGGCGGTGTCTTTGTGCTCGGAGCTGGCGACGATACGCTGACCATCCGTGACGGCACCAATATCCTGGGAACGGTCGTGGCCGGGACCGGGGCCGACACCTTCAATACCGACATCGCGTTCAGCGCCGATTTGGGCGCGGTGCAGGGCTTCGAGACGCTGAGCAAGACGGGCGTCGGGGTGCTCAACATCAATGGCCCGATGAGCTCGGACTTCACCGTGGTCGAGGTGCTCGCGGGCACGCTCAATGTGGCAGCGGGCGGCAGCATCGTCGCGGCGGCGGGCAGCACGCTCGACACCACCGTTGCGAGCGGCGCGACGCTCATCGTCAACGGCAGCTATACGACCAGCGCCAGCGGCGACAGCTTTACCCTGGCCGGCGTTGTGAGCGGCTCAGGCATCGTCGATCTCGGCGACGGCGATGACAGACTGACGCTCAACGACGGCGCGGTGCTCAATAACATGATCAGCGGCGGCGCGCATGGGACGGGCGACCTGCTGATCCTCAACAACGCCGCAGCGCTGAGCTTCGATGCGGGCCGCACGGTCAACTTCGAGACGTTGACCAAGCAGAATACCGGCGCCGTCACGCTGACGGGCAGCCAGAGCTTCAGCGCGGGCACCCAGATCACCGGCGGCATGCTCAATGTTGTGGGAGCGCTGACGACGCCGACGGTCGATGTCGCGCCGGTCGCGGTCCTGGCGGGCAGCGGCCGGATCATGGGCAACGTAAACAATGCGGGCACGATCGCGCCCGGCAACGCGACAGGCGCGATCGGCACGCTGACGGTCGCGGGCAATGTGCGCTTCGCACCGAATTCGCTCTATGCCGCGGACATTGCGGCGAGCGGGACTGGGGATCTGATTGCCGCGAGCGGTACTGCCTTGATCGACGGCGGGACGATCGATGTCGTGGCGATGGACGGAAACTACACACCGGGAAGCCGCTGGACGCTTGTCAGCGCCGCCGGCGGTAGGACAGGTGAGTTCGATGGGCTGACGTTCACCGATCTGCCCTTCGTCAATCTGATCCTGACCTATGACTCCAATCACGTCTATCTTGAGTCGATCCGCAACAATGTGACCTTCTGCGAGCTGGCACGGACCGCCAACCAGTGCGCAGCGGCCGTCGGGTTCGAAAGCACTGGCCTGGGCACGCCGGTGTACGATGCGATCGTTCGCCAGATCCAGGACGACGGCGTGCGGCAAGCGCTTGACGCAATATCGGGTGAGATCCATGCGACGATGCGCAGCGCGATGCTCGAAGACAGTCGCTTCGTCAGGGACGCGGTCAACGATCGCCTGCGCTCATCCTTTGAGGGCGTGGCGGCGAGCGCGGCTCCCGTGATGACCTACGGCGGCCGCGGGGCGCAGCACGCCGCTGCCTCGACCGATGAATTGGCGGTCTGGGGTCAGGCCTTCGGCTCGCTCGGCAGCTTCGACGGCAACGGCAATGCGGCGTCGTTCGATCGCGCAACCGGTGGTCTGTTTCTTGGCGCCGACGTCCTGTTGGGCGACGCTGTGCGGGTCGGTGTTTTTGCAGGCTATGGTCAAAGCAGCGTCGATGTCGATGCGCGCGCATCGACATCCAAGGCCGATACATTCCACGTCGGTGGCTTTGCCGGCATGAAGCTTGCTCGCGTCGGCATGCGTCTGGGCGCGGCGCACGCCTGGCACAAGATCGATGCGAGGCGCTCAATCGCATTCCCGAACTTCCAGGAGACGGCAACCGCCTCCTATGACGCGTCGACTACGCAGCTATTTGGCGAACTGGACTACAAGGTCGAGATCGGTCAGGCAGCGTTCGAGCCCTTCATCGCGCTCGCCCATGTCGAGCAGGAGATCGACGATCTTTCCGAAACGGGCGGCAATGCGGCCCTGCACGGTGTCGGGCGCGACCAGAGCGCGACCTATTCCACCGCGGGCTTCCGCGCCGTGACGCCGCTGACCCCGATCGGTCAGACGCCCGTCAACCTGCGCGCCACGGTCGGGTGGCAGCACGCCTTCGACAGGGTTGCACCCACGGTCAAATTCGCGTTCGATCGCGGTGATCCGTTCTCGATTGCGGGTGTGCCCCTCGCACGCGACCTGCTCGCCGCCGAAACCGGGCTGGAAGGCCAGTTGAGCGAACGCGCGAAATTAGGCGTCTCCTTTAGCAGCCGCATAGGCGATGGCGTCCAGGATCACGGGCTCAAGGCAGGTCTGGCCATCAAATTCTAGGTTTGTATTCTCCGCGGCCCCCCTTTCATCCCTTGTCGCCCGAAAGGGCACCAACCCAAAGCGGCCAACATTCATCATTCGATCGACGGCCCCACCGGCCTTGACTCGACTCCGTGGTTCGCCCAAGCCCGCTTCATTCGGCAGCGCCTGTGGAAACATTTCCTTTTCTCGCCTGTTCATGCCGAGATTCCACGCGAGGTATCCATCTCTCTTCATGCGGCTTCCACGGTTTCTAAGTTTCACCTCGCACGACATGGCGATCGATCTCGGGACGGCGAACACTGTCGTGTATCTGAGTGGTTCGGGCATCGTACTTAACGAGCCGTCGGTCGTAGCCATCGAGACCCGCAACGGTGTGAAACGGGTGAGGGCCGTCGGCAGCGACGCCAAGCTCATGATGGGCAAGACGCCAGACTATATCCAGGCGATACGGCCGTTGCGCGACGGTGTCATCGCCGACATCGACGTTGCCGAACAGATGATCAAGCATTTCATCACCAAGGCGCACGGCGGATCAAGCCGCCTTCCGCGGCGGCCCGAAATCGTCATCTGCGTGCCCTCCGGGTCAACCATGGTCGAACGCCGCGCCATTCGCGATGCTGCGTCGAATGCCGGTGCCTCGCGCGTCTATCTGATCGAGGAACCCATGGCGGCGGCGATCGGGGCGGGCCTGCCCGTCACCGAGCCCATTGGAGCGATGGTCGTCGATATCGGCGGCGGGACGACCGAGGTGGCGGTGCTGTCGCTACGCGGCCTTGCCTACAGCAATTCGGTGCGCGTGGGGGGCGACAAGATGGATGACGCCATTTCCTCCTATATCCGACGCAAGCACAATCTGATGATCGGCGAAGCGACGGCCGAACGCATCAAACAGGGTTTTGGCAGTGCGATCATCCCGTTGGACGATGGCCCCACTCTTCGTGTCAAGGGACGCGACCTTGTCGCAGGTGTGCCCAGGGAGATCAGCATCACCCAGGGTGAAGTTGCGGAAGCGATTGCGGAACCTGTCAGCCAGATTGTCCAGGCGGTGCGCCTTGCGCTCGAATATACGCCGCCCGAACTCGCGGCCGACATTGTGGACCAGGGCATCGTCATGACCGGTGGTGGCGCACTGCTCCAGCGCATCGACGAAGTGCTGGGGCAAGCAACCGGCCTCCCCGTGTCGATCGCCGATAATGCCTTGACCTGCGTCGCCATGGGTGCGGGCGCCGCGCTGGAAGATCCGCAATACCGGGGTGTTCTGACGCAGCAATAGTAATTGCTCGCATTGGGTCAGGCCGAGGCGTTACACCATGGTCGCTGTTGTTGCCCCCTAAAGGCCGGACAGGCCCTCCTGGGTTGAGCGGTCGATAAACTCGCGCGGGGATCTATAGCCGAGGGCGCGATGCGGATGCACGCGATTATAATGCTCGAACCAGATCGGGAGCTGATCGATGACGGTTTGCGCGTCGGGTTTGTCGTGGACGCGGACATAATCGCGCTTGAGGGTACGAACGAAGGCCTCCGCCATGCCATTGCTCTGCGGGCTTTCGACGGGCGTGGTGCGGGGGATCAGGCCGATGTCGCGGGCGAAGCGGCGGGTGTCGTGCGCGGTGTAGCAACTGCCATTGTCGGTGAGCCACTCGATCGTTTTGGGCAAGCGGTTCACCTGTCCGAAGCGGTGTTCGACGGTCGCGACCATGAGGTCGCGGACATCCTCGGCGGTGATGCCGCCGGTGGTGGCGACATAGCCCATGGCCTCGCGGTCGCAGCAGTCGAGTGCGAAGGCGACGCGGACCTTCTCGCCATTGTCGCAGCCGATCTCGAGCCCGTCGGAGCACCAGCGGGTGTTGCGCGTGTCGACGGCGATCCGGCCATCGTGGCGCCGCTCTTCGCCACGCCCGCTGTGTCGCTGGAGCAGCAGGCCGTGAAGCTTCATGACGCGGTAGACGCGCTTGGGATTGGGCGCTGCGCGCCCGTTTTGCTCGGCCTGACGGCGGAGCAGTGCGTGGACGCGGCGATAGCCGTAGGTTGGCAGATCGGCGATCAGCGCACGGATGTCGGCAACGAGCTCGGCGTCGGGCAAGGGCGGCCGTCCGCGGCGCCGGCGCTGCGCGGGCTGACGCATCGCCGACAGGTGCGGCCGTGAGATGCCCACGGCTTGAGCAACCGCGCTCACTGTCCACCCTCGGGCCACGAGGTCGAGCGCAACAGCCGTTTTTTTGGGCCTGCGGCCCGGGAGACTGCCTCACGCAGCAGTTCGTTCTCCATCGTCTTCTTGCCAAGGAGACGCTGCAGCTCGCGCACCTGCGCTTCCAACGCGCGATATTCCGAGGCCGGCACCACCTCCTCGCCCGCGCTGGCCGCGGTGAAGGCACCCTGCGCCATGAGCCGTCGCCAGGTGAAGAGCTGGTTGCCGGCAATGCCGTGGCGGCGCGCGACAAGCGACACGCTCATCCCCGGGAGATAGGTCTCCTCGACGATGCGGATTTTCTCGTCGACCGACCACCGCCGTCGGCGCTGGACCGAGGTGATCACCTCCACGCGGTCATACTTACCAGTCATACTGTCAGGCATATAACTCACACTTCCATAAGTGCGAGGGCCTGTCCGGCCTTTAGGGGGCTACTTCAGTCGCCCCCGATGGGCGCGCACGCGCAGGTTGCTCGCCCACTCGAGCGACGTGCACGGTCGCGATGGCGCCATTGGCGCGCGCCCGGTGTTTGGGGGCGGGAGTAATAAAAAAGCCCCTCTGGCTGGAGCCGAGGGGCTGCGTGTTGGCAGGTTGAGACCTGGTTGCGGGAGCAGGATTTG
>NZ_JBYSXE010000022.1:0-58481 GCF_058781925.1 Sphingobium sp. FW306-1B-F04DB
GCCCCCGCAGCCGCCTCCGCCGCCGTCACCCCCTCCGTCACCTCCGCCGCTGCTTCCGCCATCGCCCGAGTTGGCGCTGCGCAGTTGATGGTAGTTGGACCATGCCGAGCCCGACAGCACCGAAGTACCGAACAATGCCACCGCAAGATCGGTTTCGCTGGCGGTCGGTGCCTGCCGCAGCCGTTCGGAGCGCGCCTGCGCTTCCTTGACCGCCGCGATCCCGGCGCGCGTGCGCCGGTCAACCGCGCACCACCGGATCAGCGCAAGGAGCGCGGTCACGATCAGCAGCGCGGTGAGAAAGCCGACCGGACGATCGCGTGCCGTGCCGATATCCCATTTGATGGCGCCGAAGATGATGAGCAGCAGATAGGGGAGCGTCTGCCAGATGCGCATCTGGAGCACGAGGCCCTTGTCCATCGCAAGACCGGCGTCGACGAGCTTGCGTTCGACGGGCTCGGCATAGGCCTTGAGCGTCTTCTCTATCATCGGCCAGCGGATCGGCGCGGGCATCGCCAGCACGCTCGCCTCGGCCGCCGACTGGCCCCCCGATCGTGCGAGCACCTGGAAGCGATTGTCGCTCGTCAGCGCCAGTGCCCGCATCGTGAGCAGCCGTGTGACGATGGTATCGACGAAGCGGGACCTGCCTGCCGCCAGCCAGGCGATCTGATCAGGCTCGGTGGCGCGCCGGGTGCGGCCTTCGGGGCGCAGCCAGCGGGGAATGACAAGGCCAGCGATGATCGTGACCACCAGCAGCGTGCAATACAGCGCAAGGAAAGGGCCGCCGGTCAGATCGAATGGACCAAGAGGCATGACTGTGTCTTCTCCTCTACCAGAAAAGGATGTGCGCAAACGCAACGGTCGCTGCAAGCACCA
Source organism: Sphingobium sp. FW306-1B-F04DB (assembly GCF_058781925.1). Lineage (NCBI taxonomy): Bacteria > Pseudomonadati > Pseudomonadota > Alphaproteobacteria > Sphingomonadales > Sphingobiaceae > Sphingobium > Sphingobium sp. FW306-1B-F04DB. Next base: position 874 of record NZ_JBYSXE010000022.1, read on the forward strand.
GCAGCGGCCTTGACCATGTTCTCGGAATGACGATGGCGTCGCGCGGATGGACGCGCCGGGCCTTGGGGTCTTCGACCAGCCGTTGCGCCGCGTTCGGCCAGATGTCTGCTGGCGGCAAGCTGCCGAACACCTGCTCATAGCTTTTCAGCGTCTGCGCATATTGCTCGAAGAAGCGATGACGCTCCTCGGACCCGCCTGCGGTCGGGCCGTGATGGAGCGCGCGGCCCAGCACTTCGGGGCAGAAGCGCTCCCAATAGTCACGGGTGCAGGTCAGGTGCAGGTGCCACGCCTGATCGACCGCGTCGGACGGCGTCATCTCTTCGGCCGAAATCACCGCAAGCAGGCAAAAGCGCTTATATTCCTCGATGACACGTCGGGCGTGATCCGCGCTCCAGCCGTTTTCGCGCGCGAGCCGGTCGGCGAAGGGGAGTGCCGCGCTGTCGGGCCCTACGGTATATCGGGAAAGCGCGGCCCAGACGGCGTGGCCGGGATGGGTTTCGGGCAGACAAATCGTCCTGCTCATCTAATATCTACTTACACAGTAGATATTGCGATTTGATGAATCCTTTTTGATGGCCTTGCGGCCTTCCCGTCATCGCTGCTGTTCGGGAAAGTCCATCCCCCGCAGCACCCGTTCAATGTCCTCCGGCTCATATGGCACCTGGCCGTCCAGGATGAGCATCGCCAGCCCGTGCACCAGCGACCAGGCATGGAGCGCGGCCGCCCGCCGTGCAGCTTCGGGCAAGGTAGCGGGCATCAGCGCGGCAATGTCCTCGCGCAGGCCGCGCATCGCGACCCCGACCTTGTCGAGTTCGGCGTCGAGCAGGTTGATCGGCGGCGCTGAGGCGAAGATGAGGCGGAACAACGCCGGGTTCTTGACCGCGAAGTGCACATAGGCCGCGCCCGAGGCGGCAAAGCCGTCGGCCCCGCCGCCTGCCTTCGCGCTGGCCGACCGCTGGAGGCGTCCGAGTTCCTCCATCCCCTCTGCGGCGAGTGCCGAAAGCAGTGCCTGCTTGTCGGGGAAGTGGCGATAGACCGCCGTGGCACTCACCCCAACCTGACGCGCGACCTCGCGCAACGAGAGATCATCGGCCGAGCGTTCGGCAAGCAATTTCAATCCGGTATCGATCAACGCGGTGCGCAAGTCGCCGTGATGGTAGCGCCTGCTCAAATCAATGTTGACACTGTTATCTTTGTTCGTCATGTTGTCACTGTAAACATTCTGAGTCGGATGTGAAGACCCGACTCCCATAGCAAGGAGAAGCCAAGTGGCGAGCAGTGTTGAAACAGCAATCCGGTCGGTTGTCGGAAAGGGGCTCCAGATGGTGGCGTCGCATAATCGCGGCAAGCTGCCCCAGCTCGAGGGCGATCATCCCTTTCTCTCGGGCATTCATCGCCCGATGACGAGCGAGGAAACGATCGCGGACCTGACCGTGACGGGCAGCATTCCCGAGGCGCTCGACGGTCGCTATCTGCGCATCGGCCCCAACCCCGTGACCGCGCCCGATCCCGCATCCTATCACTGGTTCACGGGCGACGGCATGGCGCATGGCGTGCGGATCAAGGGTGGCAAGGCGCTGTGGTATCGTAACCGCTGGATCCGCTCCAACGCGGTCAGCGATGCGCTGGGCGAGGCGCGCGCGCCGGGCAAGCGCAAGTCCACGAGCGACAATGCCAACACCAACATCATCGGCCATGCCGGCCGGACCTGGGCAATCGTCGAGGCGGGCGCCAATCCCGTCGAGCTTTCCGACACGCTCGACACGATCGCGCACAATCCCTTCGACGGTTCGCTCGACGTTGCCTTTTCGGCGCACCCGCACCTCGATCCCGCAACCGGAGAGTTGCATGCGATCACCTATGAAGCGACGACGATGGACACCGTGTGGCATGTCGTCGTCGACAAGGCGGGCAAGGTGGTCCGGCAGGAGCCGATTGCGGTGAAGCACGGCCCCAGCATCCATGATTGCGCGATCACCGAGAATTACGCGATCGTGCTCGACCTGCCCGTCACCTTCTCGATGAAGACGATGCTCGCCGGCCACCGCTTCCCCTATCAGTGGAACTGGGAGCACAGCGCACGCGTCGGACTGGTGCCGCGGGGTGGTAGCGGTGCCGACACGATCTGGTGCCATGTCGAGCCCTGCTATGTCTTCCACCCCGGAAATGCCTTCGAGCTGCCCGATGGGCGCGTGATCATGGACGTCGTGGCGCACGCGACGATGTTCGCCGAAAGCACCAAGGGGCCGGACTCGCGCGCCTCGCGGCTCGAGCGCTGGACGATCGATCCCGTCGCGCACAAGGTCGAGCGCCGCGTCCTCCACGATCATTGCCAGGAATTTCCGCGGTATGACGAGCGGCTGACGACCAGGCCTTATCGCTGGCTCTACACCATGGCGCTGCCGGCGCCGGCCGACGGCGCATGGTCGATCAGCGACACGCGGCTGTTCAAGCACGATCTCGAGGCGGGCACGGTCGCGATCCACGATTTCGGCCCCGGCCGCCATCCGGGCGAGTTCGTCTTCGTGCCGCGGCCTGGCGAAAGCGCCGAGGATGCGGGCTGGCTGATCGGGCTCGTCGTCGACCTGCCCAACGAACGGACCGAACTCCACATCCTCAATGCCGATGATTTCGAGGGCGAACCGCAGGCGGTGATCCACATTCCGCACCGCGTGCCCCCGGGCTTTCACGGCAACTGGGTGCCCACCGAAGAGGTCTGAGGTCTAGTCCCGCGGCGGCGCGTCGATCGAAATCCAGGTCGACAGCGCCGACGCGACCAGTCGGCCGCCGGCATCATGGAGGGCAGTGCCCGCGTGATGCTTGCGGCCTTCGCTCACGATCGGCCAGCCCGTCACGACAAGCGTTTCCTCGCGCGCGACAGGGCGGTGGACGACAGCCCCGATACGTCCCAGCAACGCCGGCCCCGCCTGTTGCTGAACCGCGAAATAGCCGGGGCAGTCGAGCGCGGCCCAGATGAATTCGGGCAGGACGTGGCCGTCCGCGTCGAACAAACTGGCGTCTGGCGTCCAGCACGTGGCTACCTGCGACGCGGTATCGTCGAGCTTGCCGGGAAAGATGCGCAACCCGTCGCCCTGGGTGCGCTCGGGACCGCAGACGAAGCAGCCCGGAAAGCTGTGCTGGCAAAAGCCCGTGAAGCGCGCCGAAGCGCGTTCGGCTTCGGCGAGCGATGGAGGGGCGGGCACATCGAGCTCGATCGGCGCTGGAAGTGCGGTCGCGATCGCCGCTTCTCCGAACCGCAGCGTTGCTTCGGTCGCGTCGGACGCCAGTTGCAGTACCGTATCAAGCGGCGGCGGCGCCTTCAGCGTCACCAGGCATCCTGTGCTGCCCAAGGGTGCCGCGACCATGCCGGCCACATAGCCGCCATTGCCGCTGGCGGGAGGTCCGCGAAAGCGCGGGTCGATGCGTATCTGCGTCTCGGCCATGGAGGTCCGGTCGCATGATTGGCGGGCAGGGGCAATGCGCGACTGCAACCGCAGCAAAGGAAAAGGGCGGCCCGTTGCCGGACCGCCCCTTCCTTTGGCATGGAACCCGGCTTTCGCCGGATCCGGTGCGTCCTTTGACGCCCTGATTCACGCCCCGGTCCTTGCGGACCGGAACGATCAGGGCGACCGAGCTTACTTGAGCTCGACGGTCGCGCCGGCTTCCTCGAGCTGCTTCTTGAGCTTCTCGGCTTCGTCCTTGTTGATGCCTTCCTTGACGGCCTTGGGCGCGCCTTCGACGAGCGCCTTGGCTTCGGTCAGGCCGAGACCGGTGATGGCGCGGACTTCCTTGATGACGTTGATCTTCTTGCCACCGTCGTTGACGAGGACGACGTCGAACTCGGTCTTCTCTTCAGCGACGGGCGCGCCAGCGCCGGCACCGGCGGGAGCGGCAACCGCAACCGCAGCAGCGGCCGAAACGCCCCACTTCTCTTCGAGGAGCTTCGAGAGCTCGGCGGCTTCGAGGACGGTGAGAGCCGAAAGGTCTTCAACGATCTTGTTAAGGTCTGCCATGTGTATTCTCCATTCGGGGCAATCGCCCCATCAGTTCAGGTTGGTTGCGATATTCAGGCGGCGTCCTTGGCCGCATAAGCGCCAAACACGCGGGCCAGCTGGCCTGCGGGTGCCTGGGTGATGGACGCGAGCTTCTGTGCGGGCGCCTGTACGAGGCCCACGATCTTCGCACGCAGTTCATCGAGCGACGGCAGAGCCGCCAGCGCCTTCACGCCGTTCGCGTCGAGGAGCGTTTCGCCCATCGCGCCGCCCACGATTTCCAACTTTTCGTTGGTCTTCGCGAATTCCACGGCTGCCTTGGCGGCGGCCACGGGGTCGGACGATGTTGCGAGCGCCGTCGGCCCCGTCAGCATGTCGCTGATCGGAGCGTAGGGCGTGCCCTCGAGAGCGATCTTGGCAATGCGGTTCTTCGCCACCTTGTAGCTGGCGCCGACTTCACGCATCTTGCCCCTCAGCGCCGTCGACTGCGCGACGGTGAGGCCGAGATTGCGGGTGATGACCACCACGCTGGTCTCGGAGAAGGTGCTGTTCAGTTCGGCAACCAGTTCGGCTTTTTGAGCACGATCCATGCCATTCTCCACTACATTCCGGCTCCGCACCGTGCGGAACCGACAAACCCGCGAGCCGAACCCGCACCGGGGCGCACGCGCGAAACGCGGGGCATTTTGTCCGAGGGGAATGGGCTACCTGCCTTGCATGGCAGACCCTGCGGCGCGCGTCAGCGCGGCGAGGGCTATAAAACTCTTTCCCCGTCTAGGCTGGAAATTAAGAGGGCCGATGCCCTCACCAACTGTCTCGGACGGCGATCGTTCGGACAAGCCGGCCGATCAAGCCGCGGCGCATAACAGATTTGCGCCCCGGGTCAAGCGATACCGCGCCTGCTCTCTAGGCGTCGGCCTTCAGGGGAAGCAGCGGAACGCTGGCATAGTCGCCGATCTCGCCGATCTCGATTGTCGTGGGGCTGTTGCCGTCCCAAGCCTCATGCGCGCGCTTCCACCGCGCGAAAAGTCCCATGACGTGCATCGGGTCGCCGTGAATCTCGGTAAAGCCGCCGTTGAGCGTGCGCGTATCGAAATAGGCCGCGTTGACGCCGTCGGCGAAGAGCTCGGTTGCCAGCTCATAGCCAAGGTCGAGCCAGCGCTGCCGTTCTGCCGCGAAGTCGGAGACCAGATAGGCGATGTGGTGAAAGCCCTCTTCGCCCGCGGCGTACATGTCACGATAGATCGAGGGCTGGTCGTCATGCTGCTCGATGAACTGGATCATCATGTCGCCCAGATAGCCGAAGGCATAGGAGACGTGCGCCTCGACCGCGGTGCCGCGGTGGGAGAATTGCTCGGTCTCATGGTGGCGCACCATGAAGAAGGGCCCCGCGCCGAACGCCTTCGCCCATTTTTGCGCGGCCTCGTCGATGCTGCGAACATAATAGGCCTCCTGGAACAGCGGATATTTGGTGATCATCTGGCTTTCCTTTCGTCCCTGCGCGAGCTGGGGTGTGCTCAGGGCAAGGTGTGCATGCCACCCTCAAGCATGAACGTGCTGCCGGTCATGTAGTCGGAGCCCGGCCCCGCGAGGAACACCGCGAGCGGCCCGGCGTCGCGCTCGGGGTCACCAAGCCGCCGCATCGGGATCTTCTCCTTCAATGCTTCCACGAAATCGGGCCGGGCCGTCTTCCACGCATCGAAGGCGCGCGTCTCGAGCGCCGGGTTGATGATGTTGACGTTGATGCCGTGCTGGCCCCATTCGCGCGCGGCGGTGCGGCTGATCGCGCGGATCGCCTCTTTGGCGGCGTTGTAGGAGGTATTGCCCTCGAACCCGATCTGTCTCGAGGACGAGGCGAAATTGATGATCTTGCCAGAGCCCTGCTTCTTCATGTGCGGGAACGCCGCCTTCATGAACCGGAGCGTCGCTGTCGGCCCGGTGCGGAGCGTATACTCCCACTCATCCTCGTCGGTATCCTCGCAGGCGACGAACACGGTCGAGGGCTGGGGGCTGGCCTCGGTACCGAAGCCTTGCGCATTGTTCACCAGGATATTGACGGTGCCATAGCTCGAAACCGCCGCCGCGACACAGGCAAGGATGTCGTCGAGCCTGCCGACATCGCACGCCACCCCGATCGCCTCGCCGCCTGCATCGCGGATTTCCTGCGCAACCGCGTCAACGGTCTCGGGCGTGCGCGAGGCGACGACCACCTTCGCGCCCTCGCGTCCATAGGCGAGCGCGATCGCGCGCCCGATCCCGCGTCCCGCGCCCGTGACGATGGCGACCTTGCCCTTCAGCGACTGCGTATCCACGCTCTTCTCCCGGCTTTCCGCCATCAAAGGCGGCGAGAGCCGGGGTGTCATCTGGGCAATGCGTTAGGTTCGTCCGCGCCGCGATAGTCCGCTGCAGCGGGGATCAAAACAAAAGGGCCGGGGCTTTCGCCCCGACCCTTCATGTCTTTACGCTAAGGGCAGGCTCAGGCGGCCGCGATCTCCGCGGTGTCGACCTTGACGCCCGGGCCCATCGTCGAGCTGACGGCGATCTTCTTGACGTACTTGCCCTTGGCGCCCGACGGCTTGGCCTTGACCACCGCATCGACCAGCGCGTCGAAGTTCTCGCGCAGGTCCGCGGCCGAGAAGCTCGCCTTGCCGATGCCGGCGTGGATGATGCCCGCCTTTTCGACGCGATATTCGATCTGGCCGCCCTTGGCGTCCGAAACCGCCTTGGCGACGTCCATCGTGACGGTGCCGAGCTTGGGGTTGGGCATCAGGCCCTTGGGACCCAGAACCTTACCCAGGCGGCCGACAAGGCCCATCATGTCGGGGGTCGCGATGCAGCGATCGAACTCGATCTTGCCGCCCTGCACGATCTCGAGCAGGTCTTCCGCACCCACGACGTCTGCGCCAGCGGCCTTGGCTTCGTCAGCCTTGGCGCCCTTGGCGAACACGCCGACGCGCACGGTCTTGCCGGTGCCCTTGGGCAGCGTGACGACGCCGCGGACCATCTGGTCGGCGTGACGGGGATCGACGCCCAGGTTGAGCGCGACTTCGACGGTCTCGTCGAACTTCGAGGTGGCGTTGGCCTTCACCAAGCCGATCGCCTCGTCGACGCCGTGCAGCTTCTCACGGTCGATGGTGTTGGCGAGGGTTTTCGCCTTCTTGGTCAGCTTTGCCATTGGATCAGCCCTCCACCACTTCGAGGCCCATCGCGCGGGCGCTGCCTTCGATGATCTTCGTCGCCGCTTCGATGTCGTTGGCGTTCAGATCGGCCATCTTGGTCTCGGCGATCTGCGCGAGCTGCGAGCGCTTGATCGTACCGGCCGAGGTCTTGCCCGGCTCTTTCGAGCCTGACTTGAGGCCAACGGCCTTCTTGATGAGGAAGGTCGCCGGCGGCGTCTTCGTCACGAACGAGAAGCTGCGATCCGCATAGACGGTGATGATCGTCGGGATCGGCATGCTCTTTTCGAGGTCACCGGTCGCCGCGTTGAACGCCTTGCAGAATTCCATGATGTTCACGCCGCGCTGACCCAGGGCAGGGCCGATCGGCGGGGACGGGTTTGCGGCGCCCGCGGGCACCTGGAGCTTGATATAGCCCGTTATCTTCTTTGCCATGTTTCACTCTCTTTCAAGTTTAGCGGTTCTGACGGTCCGAAGACCTCCCGCAATTTTCCCGGAGCAAGCTCCGAAAACTCATACCGTCATCCTGGACTTGATCCGGGATCCATGAACACGATCGCGTCCGGAATGCGCGCTGCGGTGTTCATGGATCCTGACTTTCGTCAGGATGACGCCTGTGGCGTTACTTTGCGCGTTCCACCTGCTCGAAATCGAGCTCGACCGGGGTCGCGCGGCCGAAGATCGACACCGCGACCTTGACCTTGTTCTTTTCGAAGTCGAGTTCCTCGACCAGGCCGTTGAAGCTTGCGAAGGGACCGTCGAGCACCTTGACGCTGTCGCCGATCTCGAAATCGACCTTGATCTTGTGCTTGGGCGCCGCGGCGGCTTCCTCCTTGGTGTTGAGGATGCGCGCGGCCTCGGCCTCGCTGATCGGCTGCGGCTTGCCCGACGAACCGAGGAAGCCCGTCACCTTGGGTGTGTTCTTCACGAGGTGATAGACGTCGTCGTTCATCTCGAGCTTGGCGAGCACGTAGCCGGGGAAGAACTTCCGCTCCGACTGAACCTTCTTGCCGCGTCGGACCTCGGTAACCGTCTCGACGGGAACCTCGACCGATTCGACAAGCTGTTCGAGGCCCATGCGCGCGGCTTCCGCCATGATCGCGTCACGAACCTTGTTCTCGAAGCCCGAATAGGCGTGAATGATGTACCAGCGCGACATGTAAGTCCCTAAAACCGGGCTCAGCCGACGAAGCTGAGCAGAAGCTTCACGATCCGGCTGAACGCCGTATCGACCCCGAAGAAGAACAGCGCGAGGATCGTGGTCATGATGAGCACCATCACCGCGGTCATCACAGTTTCACGACTGGACGGCCACACGACCTTTGCCGTTTCCGCACGCACCTGACGGATGAACTCGCCGGGATTGACCTTTGCCACGCCTGTTCAGTCCTCAAAAAACCATAGACAACGAAAACGAGGCCGCAGGCACGCTCCCGGTCCCATCGACCGGAGCCGCCCGAAGACCTCGATTTCGTATCCCGCCCATGTAATCCGCGCTGCCCTTCAAAGCAAGCGTGGCAGGGGCAGAGGGACTCGAACCCACGACCCTCGGTTTTGGAGACCGATGCTCTACCAACTGAGCTATACCCCTAAAGGCGGGAAGAGGGCGGCTATTAGCCCTGCGTCGGGACAAGCGCAAGGGCTGGCTTGCGTAAATCTTACGCCTGCAGAATTTGCGCGGTTGACGCGACCCGGCAGTATTCACCGTCGAGATTGCAGAGGCTCAGCGCATGGACGTCATCGGCGCTCCACAGTCGGCCGGAAAGGTCGCGCCGGGCGAAGGTGAAGCAGGCGTCCTCGGCGAGCAGCACATCGAAGCCCAGATTGCCCGCCATGCGTACCGTTGCCTCGACCGAATTGTTGGTGATGACGCCGGCGATCACCAGCCGGCCGATGCCCGCGCGGCGCAGCGCGCCATCCAGGCCCGTGCCGATGAAGGCGCTGTTGGTGTGCTTCGGAATCACCGTCTCGTGCGCGAGCGGGGTCGCTTCGGGCTTGAAGGCGTGGCCGGGCTGGCCGGGGCGATAGCTGGAGTCTGGCTCGGTCGAATCGTGGCGGACATGGATCACGGGCCAGTGCCGGGCCCGCCAGTGCGCCAACAGCGCGGCGACGCGCGCTTCGGCTTCGGGATTGTTGCGCTGGCCCGCCTCGGCCCAGCGCGGATCGTCGATCGCGCACTGCAGGTCGATGAGAAGGAGGGCGGTTTCGCCGGTCATCGGTCAAGTCTAGCGCCAACGCGCCCGACAGCGAAGTCTCCAGTTCAAGCCGCGGCGCGATTCCGGCTCGCCTTGGCAAGCAGTGCGCGCGCTTCCTCGGCGATCATCGGCTTGCCGAACAGATAGCCCTGGACCTTGCGGCAGCCGAGCTGGCGGATCATCTCGAACTCTTCTTCGGTTTCGGCGCCCTCGGCGGTGGTCGACATGCCGAGGCTGTCCGCCATCGCGACGACGGCGCGGATGATCGCAAGGCTTTCGGCGCTGTTCTTGGCGGCGCCCTGGACGAAGCTGCGGTCGATCTTGATCGTCGAGAACTGCGTCTTTCTGAGATAGCCAAGCGACGAATAGCCCGTGCCGAAATCGTCGAGCGCGAGCTTCACGCCAAGCCCGAGGATCTGGTCGAGCACGTTGATCGCGCCCGTACCTTCGCGCAGGAAGATGCTTTCGGTCACTTCGAGTTCGAGCCGGTGCGGCGGTAGCCCGCTGTGCGACAGCGCCGAGATCACCGAGGTGACGAAATTGGGATCATTGAGCTGTTCGGGCGAGACGTTGACCGCGACCCGCACCGTCGTCGGCCAGCTGGCCGCCTCGGCACAGGCGGCGCGCAGCACCCATTCGCCGATCGGCGCGATCAGGCGCGCATCCTCGGCGACGGGCACGAACTTGTAGGGCGGGATCGCGCCGAGCGTCGGGTGCGTCCAGCGCAGCAGCGTCTCGAACGCCTCGATCGTCGTGTCCCTGGCCGAAACCACGGGCTGGAAGACGAGATGAAGCTCGCCCTTTTCGAGCGCGCTCCTGAGCGCGATCTCGAGCGTGCGGCGCTCCTCGGCGTCGGCGTGGAATTGCGGTTCGTAGCGATGGTGTGCGCCGCCGCCCGCATCCTTGGAACGATAGAGCGCGAGGTCGGCGCTGCGGATCAGCATTTCGGCGGTGCGCCCGTCCTTGGGGCCGACCGCGGTGCCGACGCTCGCGCCGATGAACAGCGTGTGCTGGTCGACCTCATAGGGACGCGACAGCGTCTCGATGATGTTGTGCGCCAGCGCCTCGAGCCGGCTCGGGTCGCTGGCGTCGCGCACCACCACCGCAAACTCGTCGCCGCCCAGTCGCCCGCACAGTTCGTTGTCGGTCATCAGCGACCGCAGCCGCTCGGCGACATGGCTGAGCAGCCGGTCGCCCACGGGATGGCCGAGCGTGTCGTTGACCGCCTTGAAGCGGTCGAGGTCGATCATCATGAATGCACAGCGGCTGCGCCATTGCTCGGCATCCTGCATCGCGCGCGCCAGCGTTTCATTGATGAGCATGCGATTTGGCAGCCCGGTGAGTGTGTCGTACCGCGCCAGTCGGTTGATCTTGTCCGCCGAATCGCGCTGCGCGGTGACGTCGGAGCCTACGCCACGAAAGCCGAGAAATGTGCCGCGGTCATCGAGGCGGGGCGAAGCGGACAGTTCCCACCAGCGAGCCTCGCCGTCGATCTTGACGGGCAGGATCAGGTCCGAAAAGCTCTCGCGGCGCTTCAGCTTCTCGGCGAGTTCGCGCAGGCCCGAGGCGAAATTACCCGCTTCCCAGCTGTCGCCCGCAAGCACCTGCAGGAAGGGTTTGCCCTCGAGCTCGGTCAGATCGAGGCCGAGCGCGGTCGCGAAGCGCGGCGAAACATGCGTCAGGCAGCGTGCGGCATCGATCTGCCACAGCCAGTCGGCGCCGCTGTCCTCGAATTCGCGGAGCAGCAGGCTGACGACTTCCTTCTTTTCCGCGAGTTGGAGCTCGGCGACGCGATTGTTGACGAACTGGCGGCCGTTGAGCGATGCGGTGATCAGCAGGACCAGCGTGTTGAGGCCCGCCGCCACTGCGAGGATGGGCAGGTCGATCTGCCACATCCAGGCGCCCAGTGCGCCGCCCACGATCAGCAGGAAGCTGACGGTGGCGAGCGGGATCGAGGTCAGTACGAAGGCCGCCGCTGCCATCAGTGCGGTCAGTACGGCCCAGAGCGCCAGCGTTTCTTCCAGACCCGCGCCTGCCGAAAACAGCAGCGCCGGAAAGCCCCAGAGCACGCCGGTCAGCGCAGCGCCCGTGGTCTCCTTGTGCAACTCGCCGCGCGTCGCTGAACGGTCGTTCCAGCCGCGCAGCCGCCATTTGCCGACCGCGGTGTGCGTTGCGAGCAGCAACGTCGAGGCGCCCCAGCCATAGAGCAGCAGCGGATCGGCGTGATTGTGCAGCGCGAGCGCGAGCAGCATGACGCCGATGACATTGGCGAGGAATCTTACGCCCGTAGAGCCATGAAGCGCGGCGATTTGCGCGGCGCGGATCGTGCCCCAGTCGAGCCCGGTCGAATCGCGCAGGCCGAGAACGGCTCCCCAGCTTATCCGCGGCGCGGCATCATCGTTGTCATGCTTCTGGTCCACGCCCCCGCGTTAACCGCAAGTGGTTAGCGATCCGTTAGGAGGGTGAAAGTTTTTGTCCCGAAACGAACCCTGCCGCATGCCGGCCCGGCGATGCGGGGCCGGCGTGCGGCAATGTGTTCAGGCCGCCAGATCGAGGGGCTGAATCTCGCCGGAAAGATAGAGATTGCGCGCCTTTGCGCGGCTCAGCTTGCCCGAGCTGGTGCGCGGCAGCGTGCGCGGTGGTACGAGTTCGACGACGCAGTGCATGCCCGTGATCGAGCGCACTTTTTCGCGGATCTCCTCGCGCAGGCGAACGCGCTCGGCATTGTCCGAAACACGGCAATGCACAAGCACCGCGGGTGCTTCCTCGCCGCCCGGGGTCGTGATCGCGAAGGCGGCGATGTCGCCCTGCTTGAACCCCGGCAGCTGTTCCACGGCCCACTCGATATCCTGCGGCCAGTGGTTCTTGCCGTTGATGATGATCATGTCCTTGGCGCGGCCGACGATATAGATGTAGCCGTCGGACATATAGCCCATGTCGCCGGTGTCGAGCCAGCCGTCGTGCATGCACGCATCGGTCGCATCCTGGTCGCGGAAATAGCCGACCATGACCGACGGACCCTTGCACCAGACCTTGCCGATAGCCTTGTCCGGGAGCGGCGCGCCGTCCTCGTCGCGGACCTCGATCGCCATGTCGCGGCACGGCTTGCCGCAATTGACGATCGCGCGATAGCGCTGCGGCCGATCCCTATTGCCTTCGCCACCCGAAAGCTGGGTTTCTTCGACGAGCTCGACGACGATTCCCTCGCCAGGGGGCATGATCGACACCGCCAGCGTCGCTTCGGCAAGGCCATAGCTGGGCAGGAAGGCGCTGGCCTTGAAGCCCGCCTCGGCAAAGGCATCAACGAAGCTCTGCATCACGTCGGGGCGAATCATGTCGGCGCCATTGCCCGCCAGCCGCCAGCGCGACAGGTCGAAACGATCCGACGCGCGCGTCTGGCTCGACATGCGGCGCGCGCAGATATCGTAGCCAAAGGTCGGCGAATAGCTGATCGATGTGCCCTCGTTGCGGCTGATCATGTCGAGCCAGGCAAGCGGGCGCCGCGCGAAATCCTCGGTCTTGAGGTAATCGGTCGACACCTGATTGGCGATCGGCGAGAGGAAACAGCCGACCAGCCCCATGTCGTGGTACCAGGGCAGCCACGAGATGCAGCGATCGCTGTCCTGCACTTCCATGCCGTGCGAATGCGCCGCGAGGTTGTTGAGCAGCGCATGGTGCGTGATGATGACGCCATGCGGGAAGCGCGTCGACCCGCTCGAATACTGCAGATAGGCAATATCGTCGGGTTTCGCCTGGGGCAGTTCGACAGCATCGGCCGGGCGCTTGGCAAAGCTGTCCCAATCCAGCCCCTCGACATTCGACTGGCGCGCGGCTTCACCCGCCATCGCCTCGAGTTCGGCGGGGAAGAACAGGATGCTCGGGTCCGAGCTCGCAAGCTGGACCTTGAGCTGGTCGATATAGCTGTCCTTGCCGCCGAACGAGGTCGGCAGCGGCAGCGGCACCGGCCAGGCGCCCGCATAGACCGCGCCGAAGAACAGTGCGGCAAATTCAACGCCCGTTTCGGCAACCAGCGCGATCCGGTCACCGGGTTTCACGCCGTGCGCGATCAGGCGATAGGCGGTGTCGAGCGCGTCCAGGCGCAGCTCGGAAAACGGATAGGACCGCGCCAGATTACCGCGGGCGTCATGGAAATTGAGCCCGCGCTGTCCGGCTGCGGCATAATCGAGCGCTTCGCCCAGTGTGCCGAAATCGGAGAAGCGCCGCGCAAGACTATCGTGCGTCGGCGTGGCGTTCAGAATGTGCATATCGGCGACCTTCATGCCGGGAGCAGTCTCCCTTGCCAGATCGAGCATTGTGCCTGCGTCCCTTATTGCCGGGTTTGCAAGGGCATGGTCCCCCAATGCCGCCCGGCGCGAATTGTTACAGTTTTGCTGTTTAGCGGTAAAGGCGCGTTCAAATTCCGGCCCGACTGTGGCACAAACGTGGCGGTGAGCATGAATGCCCGAAAATCCGCGCGTGCGCCGCTTGATTCCCAAGCGCTCGAGCGCCTCGCGCTGCATTATGTCGAGCGCTACGCGACAACGCGCGCGAAGCTGCTTGCCTATCTCGAGCGCAAACTGCGCGAGCGCGGCTGGGCGGGGGAGGGCGAGCCGCCGCACGAGGCACTGGTCGCCCGCTTTGCCGAGCGCGGCTATGTCAACGACCGCCTGTTCGCCGAAAGCCGGGCCGAGGCGCTTGCCCGGCGCGGCTATGGCGCCCGCCGAGTCGATTCGGCGCTCCGAATCGCGGGAATCGGGGACGCCGACGGCGCAGTTGCGCGCGCGCAGGCCGATGAACGGGCATGGGACGCGGCGTTGACCTATGCACGACGCAAGAAAATCGGTCCGTTTGCTGCCCAACCGTCAGAGGAAAATCGGCGCCAAAAGCAGCTCGCGGCGATGCTGCGTGCCGGCCATCCTTTTGAATTGTCTCGTCTATTGGTAACCGCGCGGCCCGGCGAATATCCGGCCGACCCGAATTGATACACGTTTCATCGCTCGGTTTCGGTTTCGAATCGACTGTGCTAAATTCATTCAGGGCGCATAAATTATGGAGGGGACCGCTCGCGTGCATGAGTCTGGTCGCTTGGATGCTTTGAATCGCGACACTGATCTCCCACAGACGGAGACCGAGTGCGCGGCCGTGAACGAAGGCGATGCCGAAATCCTGGAGCGCTTTGAAGGCACCATGAAGTGGTTCGACGCCACGCGTGGCTTCGGCTTCATGGTCGCGGATGACGGCGCCGGGGATATTCTGGTGCATTTTTCGGTGCTGCGCGAACATGATCGCCGGAGCCTGCCCGAAGGCACGCGGCTCGTCTGCATGGCGGCGCGGCGCAATCGCGGGCTGCAGGCGCGCAAGGTCGTCTCATTCGACCTTTCGACCGCGATCGGGCCGGATCTCGACAAACAGGCAGGGGACCGGGCGAACCGTGTCGATCCCACGGCGCTGGTCGAAAGCGCCGGGCCGTTCGAGGCCGTCACCGTCAAATGGTTCAACCGCGTCAAAGGCTATGGTTTTCTGGTGCGCAGCGAGGATGGCAGCGATATATTCGTCCATATGGAAACGCTGCGCCGCGCGGGACTCGCCGATATCGAACCCGGCCAACCGCTTCGGGCGCGGTGTGTGGCGGGCAACAAGGGGCTGCTCGCCGTGTGCGTCGAGAGGTCCTGAAGATCATCATGCAGTCGAGGAATTTTCTGGTCGCGCTTGCCGCGGTGACGCTGGTCACGGGCTGCGGCGCGGCCTCCAATGCGGTGTCGGCGACCAAGGCCGAGGAAACGGCGCTGCTGCCGCTCTCGATCAAGACCCCAAAGGGCGTGCACAAGTTCCGCGTCGAAGTGGCCCGCACCGGCGAGGAGCAGGCGCGCGGCCTGATGTACCGCACCTCGCTGCCCGACGATGGCGGGATGATCTTTCCCTTCTCGCCACCGCGTCCGGCGAGCTTCTGGATGAAGAACACGCTCATTCCGCTCGACATGATCTTCATCCGCGCCGATGGCAGCATCGCGCGGATTGCGGAGGAAACCGTTCCGCAATCGCTCGAGGGTGTGGAATCGGGTGAGCCCGTCGCCGCGGTGCTCGAGATCGCGGGCGGCCGATCGGCGCAACTCGGCATCGCCGAGGGCGATCATGTCAGCTGGGAAGGCGGGCCGGCGCTGCCCAAATAGGCACTCCGCCGAAAACCGGTTTTCTCGCGCGCACCTTTGCAGTAACGGAGCCCCCATGGGCGTTTTCAAGAATATCTTCACCTGGTGGGAAGGCGCGACCTTCGGCACCGCGCTGAACACGATGCGCAACGGGCGCAAGGTCGGCGAGGACGATCAGGGCAATCTCTACTATGAGGGCAAGAAGGCCCAGGGCGGCGTCACGCGTCGCTGGGTCATCTACAAGGGCCAGAATGATTCGAGCCGCGTGCCGCCCGAATGGCACAGCTGGCTGCACCACACGATCGACACCGCGCCCGATCAGGCGCTTCCGCCCGCGCGGAACTGGGAGCGCGAGCCCACGCCCAACCTGACGGGGACCACCGCCGCCTATCGTCCCGCGGGTGCGCTCGAACAGGGCGGTCGGCGCGCAGCCGCCACCGGAGACTATGAGGCATGGACGCCCGGCGCGTGAAGAAGGGCTGGGCGTTCGCGGGCATCGCGACCATCGGCCTGGGGCTGGCGGGATGGCAGGTCGCCGGGGCGCTGCAGAATGAACAGCCGGTCGCGGACAATGCCGCCGCTGGACCCGGCCAGACTCAAGCCCCTTCGCGCGGTCCGGCACCCGTGATCGCGGCAGCGGCGCCGTCGCGCGGCACGACCCCGATGGCGGAGCGAGTCGCGGTGATCGGCGTGCTCAACAAGCGCAACGGCATCGAACGCGATCTGACGATGAAGCCGGGCGAGGCATTGCGGCTCGGGGACGTGATTGTCCGCCTGCGTGCTTGCGAAAAGACCGCGCCGTGGGAGGCCGAGCAGCTTACCGGCGCCTTCGTGCAGGTCGATGTGCGCAATCCCAGGGATCATTGGGGCCGCGTGTTTTCGGGCTGGCTCTACAAGGAATCGCCATCACTGAATGTGGTCGAGCACCCCGTTTACGATGTCTGGCCCAAGAGCTGTGCGATGAGCTTTCCCGACATCGGGCCCGAGACCGAGACGGTGTCGGGCGGCGAATCGGGCTCCGCACCCGCTGCCAAACGGTCGAGTGCGCCGAAATCGGGCGAGGCGGAGGAGCCGACGCCCCCAGCCAGCGCCGAATCGAGCAACGCCACATAATCGTCGCGGTTGATCTCGACCGCGCCGAGCGAGGCGAGGTGATCGGTGATGAACTGGCAGTCGAGCAGGCTGAAACCGCCGACGCGCAGCCGCGCCACGAGATGCGCGAGCGCGACCTTTGACGCGTCGGTCGCGCGGCTGAACATGCTTTCGCCGAAGAACGCGCCGCCCAGCTTGATGCCGTAAAGCCCGCCGACGAGCTGGCCGTTGTGCCAGGTCTCTACCGAATGCGCATGGCCGCGCGCATGCAGTTGCAGACAGGCCTGCTCGATCTGCGCGTTGATCCAGGTACCCGGCCGATCGGGCGTTGGTGCCGCGCAGCCCGCGATCACCTGCTCGAAGGCGGTGTCGACGGTGACAGTGAAGCGATCGGATTTGAGCGTTTTCGCGAGCGAATGCGAAAGGTGGAAATTGTCGAGCGGCAGGACTCCGCGCTTCTTGGGCTCGACCCAGAACACCTTGTCCGCATCGCGGTCGTCCGCCATCGGAAAGACGCCGCAGGCATAGGCGCGAAGCAGCATGGTGGTATCGAGCGGTTGCACCGCAGTAATATGTCGCGTCGTCGCGCTTCGATCAATGTGCACCGACATGAGTTGCCGCGGATGACCGCAACGGTTAGGCCGCTGTCGGATGGCGTTGGCGTATTCCCGAAATTTAGCGATTCCCGCTCGTGCGCGATTGACCCCCCGGGCGGTCGCACTGGCACTGGCAATCGCCATCCATGTCCTGATGATCGTCATCCTGCTGCACCAGTCCTTCACGCAGATGCGGCCGCGGCAGGGCGGCAGCCTGCCCGCGACCTTTCACCTGCTGCCTGAGCGCAGCGACAGTGCCGATGCCGCCAAGCAATCGGCGCGGCGCGAATCGGTGCGGCAGCCCGCGAAGCAGCGTCCAAAGCCGCCTGAAGTCGATGTGACCAAGGTGGAGGACGTGCCCAAGCCGCCTTCCTTCCTTGTCCTCACCAAAGAGGAATATGCGGCGGCCGACATCGGTCGTTTTCCCGCACGGCGGGCTGCACCGACCGAGGCGGGGGGTGGCAATTCCGGCGCGCCCGGCGATGCGCGTCAGGTTGGCGAAGGGCCGGGGGGTGAGCGGCTCTACGAGGCCGACTGGTACCGCCGGCCGACGCATGCGGAGCTCTCTTCCTATGCGCCCGCGAACGCGCCGCCGATGGGTTGGGGCCTGATCGCCTGCAAGACGGTAGACGGATACCGTGTCGAGGACTGTCAGGAACTGGGTGAATCGCCGCGTGGTTCGGGGCTGGCGCGCGCGGTGCGGCTCGCCGCGTGGCAGTTCCGCGTGCTGCCGCCGCGGATCGGGGGCCGGCCGATGATCGGCAGCTGGGTGCGGATACGGATCGACTACACCGAAAGGGCGACTCGCTAGACCGCGGGACGTTAAATCGGGTTCAGTGCTCCTGCGAAAGCAGGAGCCCATTTGTCCGACCGCCTTGCCGCTTCCGACAGGGGCTCCGGGTCAAGCCCGGAGCACCCGCATGGATCAGATTTCGCACACGCCGTTCTGGCGCACGATGCCGTCAGCGCATCGTGGCGAGTTTGCGCTCGACCCCCTGCCACAGCCTGGAGAATGCCTGTCCAGCGGGGGACGCGTGCGCGAAATGGCCGACTGGTGCGCGCCGGATCGCCATCTGCTCGACCGCGCTTGCCATGGGGATGACCGGCCAGTCGGGGCGCTGGTCGACCGCCGCCCTGTGCAGCGCACGCCGGCGATCGACCATCGAATAGATCGGCAGAATTGGCGCGTGGCGGGTGTTCTGGCGGTCAAGAAAGGTAGCAACGTCGTTCAGCGCTCGCTCCGAAAGCGGCGAAGGGATAACCGGCGCAAGGATCAGGTCGGCGGCACGCATCACCTGTTCGCTCGTCTCGGTCAGACCGGGCGGGCAATCGAGGATGATACGGTCATAATGCTTGCCCAGCATTTCCAGTAGCTTTGCAAGGCGCTTCTTCTTGTCGAGCGTGAAGAGGAAACGGTCGAGCCCCCTGAGCGACGTGTCTGCAGCGAGCAGGTCGACCCGGTCGACGGTGGATGGGCGGATCAGCTTTTCGGGCGCGACGTCCTTGGCGAATACCGCCTGCGCGGCGTCCTTGGCTTCCTTGCCGTCGCCGATCAGGAAGCTCGCCGCCCCCTGCGGGTCGAGATCCCAGAGCAATGTGCGGCGCGAGGACTGAATCGCGGAGGACCAGGCAAGATTGACCGCGAGCGTGGTCTTTCCCACGCCGCCTTTCAGGCTGTAGACCGCGATCGTCGCCATGTCCCTGTCATTCCCCATGATTGCTCCATGCCGGGGTGCTAGACGGGCGAATGTGACATGGCGATTGCAGTTGGGGCAACAGGCTTGACGATCAGATGATTTCGCGCACCTTTTCCTGCGGGCGACAAAGGCGCACGCCCTTTTCGGTCTCGACCAGCGGGCGTTCGATAATGATCGGGTCAGCCACCATCGCGTCGAGCACGGCCTTGTTGCTGACATGTTCGAGGTCGAGATCCAGGACGAGCCTTTCCTTCTTTCGCAGCCCTTCATGGGGCGTCATTCCCGCGCGCTTGTAGAGCTCGGCGAGCTTCTCGCGGCTCGGCGGGGTCTTGAGGTATTCGATAACCTCGATCTCGATGTCCGGGGTGGTCTGCAGGATTTCCAGCGTCTTGCGCGATGTGCCGCATTTGGGGTTGTGCCAGATCGTCGCCTTCACGAGCTTACTCCTCGCCTTGTTCTGGTTGCATTCCTAAGACATTGAACGCGCAGTCGTTCCGTAGGGGTCCCTGATCAGGGGCGTGGCGGAATGTTGAGGCCGCGCTGCACCGCAGGGCGCACCAGTCCGCGCTCAAGCCAGGCGGGCACATTACGCAAACTGTCGAAATCGACCAGCACGCCGGCGTCGTAAAAGCCGACGAGGTTGCGCACCCAGCCCAGCGTCGCGATGTCGGCGATCGTGTAGTCGTCGCCCATGATCCAGTCGCGCCCCTCGAGCCGCGTCTCAAGGACGCCGAGCAACCGTTTGCTTTCCTGGACATAGCGGTCGCGCGGACGCTTGTCCTCATATTCGCGGCCGGCGAATTTGTGGAAGAAGCCGACCTGTCCGAACATCGGCCCGATCGCGGCCATCTGGAAGAACACCCACTGGATCGTCTCGTAGCGTCGCGCGATGTCAGTCGGGATGAACTTGCCGGTCTTGTCCGCGAGATACAGCAGGATCGCGCCCGATTCGAACAGCGCCAGCGGCTTGCCGCCGGGACCGTCGGGATCGATGATCGCGGGAATCTTCCCGTTGGGGTTGAGCGACAGATATTCGGGCGACTTCTGGTCGTCGGTCCCGAAATCGATCAGGTGCACCTCATAGGGCAGCCCGATCTCCTCCAGCATGATCGACACCTTCACGCCATTGGGCGTGGGCAGCGAATAGAGCTGAAGGCGGTCCGGATGCGCCGCCGGCCAGCGTCGGGTGATCGGAAAAGCGGACAAATCGGGCATCTCCTATACTCCCAACGACTTAACGACACCGTCATCCCAGCGAAGGCTGGGATCTCCATCAGAAAGAGGCGCAACCTGGTTGGCAGACCCCAGCCTGCGCTGGGGTGACGCTCAACTTGACTCAGCCTTCGTCCTGCTTCGCCAGCCATTCCTCGAGCCACTTGATCGTATAATCGCCTGACTGGAATTCGGGGACGTCGAGCAGCGCCTGATGAAGCGGGATCGTCGTCTTCATGCCATCGATCACGAATTCCTCCAGCGCGCGGCGAAGGCGCCGCAGCGCGCCCTGGCGCGTCGTGCCATAGACGATCAGCTTGGCGATCATGCTGTCGTAATAGGGGGGCACCTTGTAGCCGGCATAAAGCCCGCTATCGACGCGGACGTGCATGCCGCCCGGTGCGTGGAACTGCTTCACCAGTCCCGGCGAAGGTGCGAAAGTGCGCGGGTCCTCGGCATTGATGCGGCATTCGATCGCGTGGCCGCGGAACTGGACGTCCTGCTGGCGCAAGGTGAGCGGATTTCCCTCTGCGATCCGGATCTGTTCGCGGACGAGGTCGAGGCCCGTGATCGCCTCGGTCACCGGATGCTCGACCTGAAGTCGAGTGTTCATCTCGATGAAGTAGAATTCGCCATTCTCGTAGAGGAATTCGATCGTGCCCGCGCCGCGATAGCCCATTTCGGCCATCGCCTTCGCGCAGATCATGCCCATCTCTTCGCGCTGCGCGTGCGTGATGACGGGAGAGGGGGCTTCCTCGAGCACCTTCTGGTGGCGGCGCTGGAGCGAGCAGTCGCGCTCGCCCAGATGGATCGCATTGCCCTCGCCGTCGCCGAACACCTGGAATTCGATGTGGCGCGGATTGCCGAGATACTTCTCCATATAGACGGTGTCGTCGCCGAACGCCGCCTTCGCCTCGCTCTTGGCCTGACCCATCAGGCTTTCGAGGCTGTCGGCATCGGGCACAACCTTCATGCCCCGCCCGCCGCCGCCCGAGGCGGCCTTGATGATCACCGGATAGCCGATCTTCTCGGCGATGATCCTGGCGCTCTCGATCCCCGTGATGGCGCCGTCCGAACCCGGCACCAACGGCAGCCCGAGCTTGCCCGCGGTGCGCTTGGCCTCGACCTTGTCGCCCATCGTGCGGATGTGCTCGGGCTTCGGTCCGACGAAGATGATGTTGTGCGACTCGACGATCTCGGCGAACTGCGCGTTCTCCGAGAGGAAGCCATAGCCCGGGTGGATCGCGTCGGCATGGCTGATCTCGGCGGCCGAGATGATGTTGGGGATGTTGAGGTAGCTCTCGCCCGCGGGCGGCGGGCCGATGCAGATCGCTTCGTCGGCGAGGCGCACGTGCATCGCATCGGCGTCCGCCGTCGAGTGCACCGCCACCGTGCGGATCCCCATCTCATGCGCCGCGCGGTGGATGCGCAGCGCGATCTCGCCGCGATTGGCGATCAGCAGCTTCTCGATCTTCATGGGGATGTTACTCGACGACGACGAGCGGCTGGTCGTACTCGACCGGCTGCCCACTGCCCACGAGGATCGCGGTCACCTTGCCCGCGGCGGGGGCGGTGATCGGGTTCATCACCTTCATCGCCTCGACGATGAGGAGCGTGTCACCCGCCTTTACGGTGCTGCCGACGCTGACGAAGTCGTTGGCGCCCGGTTCGGGCGCGAGATAGGCGGTGCCGACCATCGGCGACTTGATCGCGTTGGCATGGGCCGGCGCCGCGGCGGGCGCAGCTTCGACGGGCGCTGCGGCAGGTGCTGCGGCGGCCACGGGAGCCACTGCGGCAGGCGCGGCCGCGGCAACGGTCACATTCCGCGCGACGCGGATGCGTCGTTCGCCGTCCTGGACCTCGATTTCGGTGAGCTTGGTATCGTCAAGCAGTTCGGCCAGTTGGCGGACCAGTGCTGGATCGACCTGCATGGTATTGTTCGTCTTCGCAGTGGTCATGCGACCCTCTTATTACCCCTTGTTGCGGGCGCTATTGTCAGAGACGGGCGGCCGCGTCCAGCGCAAGGGCATAGGAGAGCGCACCGAAGCCCGCAATGGTTCCCTTGGCTGCACGGCCTACATAGCTGATATGGCGAAAGTTTTCCCGCGCGTGTGGATTGGAAAGATGGACTTCGATCACCGGCACCGTGATCGACTTGATGGCGTCGTGCAGCGCAATCGAGCTGTGCGTATAGCCGCCCGGATTGAGGATAACAGCCTTCACCCCCTCGGCATTGGCCTCGTGCAGCCAGTCGATCAGGTGGCCCTCATGGTTGGACTGGCGCATGTCGATCGTCAGGCCCAGGTCCTGCGCCTGATCCTCCAGCCGATCGGCAATGTCGTCGAGCGTGTCGTGCCCGTAGATCTCGGGTTCGCGCAGGCCCAGCAGGTTGAGATTGGGCCCGTTCAGCACGAACACGGTCTTTGCGTCAGCCATGAAGAGCCTTTCGGTTGCGGCACTGCCAAGGCGCCCCCTATATGGCGCGCGAACGGAACACGCAAAGGTTTGGGTTTGATGAGCAGCGACGGCACGATTTCGATCCGGGTGAATGGCGAGCATCGCAGGGTCGCGGCCGGTCTGACGCTGGCAGCTCTTGCCGCCGAACTCGGGCTCGATCCCGCCAAGGTCGCGGTCGAGCGCAATCTGGAGGTGGTGCCGCGCTCGACACTGGCCGTCGTGAAGATCGAGGATGGTGACGAACTCGAGATCGTCCATTTCGTCGGCGGCGGACAGGATGATGACACCTGGACCGTCGCGGGCAGGACCTTCCGCTCGCGCCTGATCGTCGGCACGGGCAAGTACAAGGATTTCGCGGAGAACGCCGCCGCGGTGGAGGCGTCTGGCGCAGAGATCGTCACCGTGGCGGTGCGCCGCGTCAACATCGCCGATCCCAAGGCGCCGATGCTGACCGACTATATCGACCCCAAGAAGATCACCTACTTGCCCAACACCGCGGGCTGCTTCACCGCCGACGAGGCGATCCGCACGCTCCGCCTGGCGCGGGAGGCGGGGGGCTGGGACCTCGTCAAGCTCGAGGTTCTGGGTGAGGCCAAGACGCTTTATCCCGATATGCGCGAGACGCTGCGCGCGACCGAGACGCTGGCGAAGGAAGGCTTCCTGCCGATGGTCTATTGCGTCGACGATCCAATCGCGGCGAAACAGCTCGAGGATGCAGGCGCGGTGGCAGTTATGCCCCTGGGCGCGCCGATCGGCTCGGGACTCGGCATCCAGAATCGCGTCACGATCCGCCTGATCGTCGAGGGCGCCAAGGTGCCCGTGCTCGTCGACGCGGGCGTCGGCACCGCGTCGGACGCCGCCGTCGCTATGGAGCTGGGCTGCGACGGTGTGCTGATGAACACCGCGATCGCCGAGGCGAAACAGCCGATCATGATGGCGCGCGCGATGAAGGCCGCAGTCGAGGCGGGGCGTCTGTCCTATCTCGCGGGCCGCATGGGCAAGCGACGCTACGCCGATCCCTCCAGCCCCTTGGCGGGCCTCATCTAAAAGCGCATCCTGTGGTGCATCGGAGGCTTGAAGGAAGCCCGATGCGCGATTTCCAGCGCGAGCGTGATCGCATGGTCGATCGCCAGATCGCCAGCCGCGGGATCACCGATCCGCGACTGCTCGCGGCGATGCGCGAAGTCCCGCGCGAACATTTCGTTTCCGACGATCTGGCCGATTACGCGCACAGCGACCGTGCGCTCCCGATCGAGGCGGATCAGACGATCTCGCAGCCCTATATCGTCGCGCTGATGATCGCCGAGGCTGCGATCGGCCCGCGGTCGCGCGTGCTCGAAGTGGGCGCAGGCTCGGGCTATGCAGCAGCAGTAATGAGCCGGCTCGCGTACCATGTCTTCGCGATCGAGCGCCATGCCGAGCTCGCGCGTCTCGCTCGCGCGCGCATCGCCGCGCTCGCCTATGACAATGTTACGATCCGTGAGGGCGATGGCACGCTTGGCTGGCCCGACCAGGGGCCCTTCGACGCTATTCTCGTAGCGGCCAGCGGACGCGTCATCCCCGAACCGCTCAAGCAACAGCTTGCGATCGGTGGACGGCTGGTGATGCCGCTTGGTGGGCTGGACGACATCCAGACGCTGGTCAGGGTGACACGTACCGGCGCCGACAGTTTGTCGCTAGACGAGCTTTGCGCGGTGCGCTTCGTGCCGCTGGTCGGCGCGTAGTTTTCCCCGGCGCTTCGCGCTGCGGGCGGTGCTATCGTCCGCGGCCATCACAATCGCCAGGGAGAGGTGAAATGGCGACGATGGCTCCGGAAATTGCGGGCGAGCAGCGTCTGACCGAGGTTCTGCGTGAAGCCGGGTTCACGTCGGTGCGCCGCGCCGCCGAGACGCTGACCAACATGGTGCTCGAAGCGCGTGCCTGACGGCGCCGGGCCGATGGGCGGCGAGGGCGAGGCTCGAATGAGCGTGCTGGCCGAACTCAAGCGCCGCAACGTCATCCGCATCGCGGGGGTCTATACCGTGACCGCCTGGGTGATCTTCCAGGTGGTCAGCGCGGTGGCCCCCGCGCTCGACCTCCCCAGATGGACTGTGACCTTTTCGCTGGTGTTGCTGGCGCTGTGCCTTCCCGTCGCGCTCATCATCGCCTGGGCATTCGAGCGCTCGCCCGAGGGCATCAGGCCGACCGCGCCCGCAGCACCCGATGCGCGCGCGCCAGGGATGGGGCGACTCGATTGGGCGGTCCTTGCTGCGGCGCTGCTCATCGCGGGCACCATGGGATACCAGTTTCTCGCCGGGCGCGGCGGCGATGGGGGCGTCGGTGCGGGGGACCGGTCGGTCGCGGTGCTGCCCTTTGCCAGCTTCAGCCGATCCGCCGATGACGCCTTCTTTGCCGACGGGCTGACCGAGGAACTGATCAACAGCCTTGCACAGCTGCCGCAGCTGAAGGTCAGCGGGCGGACATCATCCTTCTATTTCAAGGGGCGCAACATCGATCTGCGCGAGGTCGGCAAGACCCTGGGCGTCGCGCATGTCGTCGAAGGCAGCGTGCGGCGCGACGGTGACCGGCTCCGCATCACCGCGCAGCTGATCAAAACGCGCGACGGCTTTCATCTCTGGTCCGAAACCTATGACCGGCCGATGCGCGACGTGCTGAAGGTGCAGACCGAGATCGCCCGCGCGGTGGCGGGCGTATTGAAGGCGCAATTGCTCGATGGCAATCCTGCGCCCGCTTCGCGCAGCGGTCAGGCAATTGCGGTCGAGCTTCAGGCACGTGCGCGGCTGCGCACGCTGCGGATCGAGGATACGCAGGCAGCGCATGCGTTGTTTCAGCAGCTGACCGAACTCGAACCCAACAATCCGGATGCGTGGGCGGGCTTGTCCGACGCGCTGATGAAGCTCGCGCAGGACCATCTCGCGATCGAGTTCGACGTTGCATCGCAGCAGGCGCGCGCCGCAATCGCCCGGGCACTCGCAATCGATCCGGGATCGCCCGCGGGGCTGCGCGCCAAGGCTTTCTACCACCGCGTGCTTGCAATCCGCACGGGCAATACCGCCAATCATCGCATCGCAGAGGCCGCGCTACGTCAGGCGCTCGCGCGCGAACCGCGCAATCCCGACACGTTGACGCTCTATGGCAGCCAGCTTGCGACACTCGGCCAGTCCGAGCGCGCGCTGACGGCACTGCGCCAGGCGCTGGCGCTCGACCCGCTCAACCGGACCGCGCAGACAATGCTCGGCGCGACGCTCGAAAGCCTCGGCCGGCTCGACGAGGCTGAGCGCCAATATCAGAGTACTGCCGAACTGTTTCCCGATTTCACCCCCAATCTGCTTGCCCTGGGGCAGCTGCGCATCTCGCGTGGAGATCTCGGGGGCGCAATCGCACCGCTCAGCCGCGCCCGGGCGGTCGACAATGACGCGGCCGCGGGCTTCATGCTTGCGCACATTTATCTCAATCTGGGGATGCAGAGGCAGTTCGACGATGCCCTGGTGACGATGGGTCAATCCCCCACCGCGGGCGGGTTCGCGCGGGCGATCCGCCTGCTTGCGGCGCGCGACTATCACGGCCTGCTCGCGCTTGCGGAGCGCGAATTCGCCGACAACCGGGATCCGGTCTGGGAGGACACGATCGCCAAGGCCGCGATGTTCACGGGCGATTTCGAGCGCGCGCACGGCCTGATGGCAAGGCTGAAGCCGGGACTTTTCCTGCCCGAACCGCAGATCGACGCCTCGCCCTATGATGTGATGCTGACGGCCGGCGTGATGCAGGCGGTGGGCGATCAGCGGCAGGCGCGGCGGCTTCTCAGGCATGTCGTCGACGGCGCCAAACCGACCGCAGGCGCGCCCGAGGGAACGCTGGTGATCGCGCGCGTCGTGGCATGGGAGGGGTTGAGCGATCGCGAGGCGGCGCTGCGCGAACTCGAGGCCGCGATTGCGAACGGCTATCGCACGCCGATCGATCTGGAGATATTCGCGCCGATCACCGACTATCCGCTCGCGCGCGGGCTGGCGGGTGATGCGCGCTTCAAGTCGCTCCTGTCGCGCATAGCCGCCGCAAACGCTGACACGCGCGCCAAACTGGAGGCGTCCTGATCACTGCACGGGGCAGGGTGGCGCGTCCTGGCGCAGCGGAAAGCGTTTCGGATCGAAGGGGCAGGCCGCTGCGCCCAGCGTGATCCGGTAGAAGGGTTCCTTCCCCGTCGGGTTGACCGCGCCCTCGGCGTTCAGCCGGCACAGGCAGGGGCGCTCGGAGACGGGCGTGCCGAGCAGGTCGGCCTGGATCTGGCGCGTGATCAGCGGCGAATCCTCGAAGCCCGCATGATTGAGCCGCGACTGGCGCACCGGCCCCACATCGATCGTGTGGAAGGTCGCGCCGGTAAAGGGCGCGCCGTCGAAATCGCCGAGCGCATAGCCGCCGTTGACGCGCCGCGAGACCGACAGCGGAATGTCGTAGGTGTTGGCATAGACCGAGGTACGCCGCGCGAAACGCGGGAGTTCGTTCATGAAAAGCCGCTGGAAGACGAGCGTGTCGAGATCGGGGGCATAGAGCACCAGCGCGGTTAGCGGTACGAAGCGCTCCGAGCGCTCCACAGAAAGCTCGCTCAATGCCTGGAGCGTGATCCGCGTGCCGAGGCTGTGCGCGATCAGGTAGAATTCGTCGGGTTTCACCTTGTCCACGATCCCCGCGATGAGCTCCTTGAGCAGCGGCCCCGCGCGCTCCGCATAGGTCCGGTCGCGCGTGTATTTGACCAGCGATTGCTGCGTCGGCCAGCTGAAGAAGACGGGTGCGGCGCGGACGTCGACGTCATAGGCGAGTTGCGCCGCGTTGCCCGCTGCCTCGGCAAAGGAATCGTTGAAGCCGTGGACATAGAGGATGACGCGGCGCACGGGGCGGGCCAGCGCCGTCGCCTCATGGCACGGCGCCGCGGGCATCGCTGCAAGCCGATCGACCTCCTGGCGCAATCCCGCATAGAAGTCCTCGCGCTCCAGCGGCGATATCGAGCGCAGCGGAAAGCGCGATTTGGCCGCGCCGGTCACTACCTCCTGCGGCCACCAGCCCGGTTCGCACGGGCCGAGCGAAGTGGGCTGGCGCGCGATCGCGCCCCTCGCGGTGCCGAAGGTGAGCGGATTGGCCCGACTGAAGGAGATCGCGCTGCCATAGGGCTGGGCGAGATATTCGGGGCTGTCGGCGGGCGCGGTGTTGGCGATCCGGTCGGTCGCGAAGAAAACGGGCATCACCGTACGCGTCCCCGGCGGGGCGTCGGTCGTGCGCCACAACGGCAGCGTGCCCGATGTGGTGCAGGCGCCGAGCAGCACAAACGCCAGCATTGCAACTATTTGGGAACGTAAACGCATCGATGCCTCCGGCGGGATACGTCGCCTTGTCGCATCAACATGGCAACATCGCGGCAAGGCCCGATCAACGGATCGTCCCCTTAAGGTCAACCGCCTGTCGCAAACAGGGGAACCCAGGCGGGCGCTGCCCGTTGCCCCCTGCATCGTCGCCGGGCTCTACCCTTGTCCGGTGGCTGAGAACGGGAGGTGCGTGCGCTATGCGCGAAACGTTCGCAGCAGTGCCCGAATCCGCAGGTCTCAGCCTGCGTTGATCTGAATACCCCCCGAGGGTCGCGGGAGGCCTCGTTCCGATGTATTGGAACGGGGCCTTTCGCTTTTTCAGTCCTCGCTGCGCGCCTTACGGCCCGCCGCGCGCACCTTGTCGAGCGTGTTGCCGCCCGCGCCGATATGCTCGACCTCGGTCTTCAGGTGGAGCAGCCTGACGCCCTTGTGCCGCATCGCCTCGGCAAGCGCGGGTGCGAAATCGTCGGTCTTCTCGATAGTCGCCGCCCAGGCCCCATAGGCACGCGCCAGCGCCGCGAAATCGGGGTTGACCAGTTCGGTCGCCGAAACGCGGTTCGGATATTCGCGCTCCTGATGCATGCGGATCGTGCCATAGGCGGCGTTGTCGATGACGAGCACCAGCAGGTCGCAACCATAGCGCACCGCGGTCGCCAGTTCCTGCCCGTTCATCAGGAAATCGCCATCGCCCGCGAGCGCGATCACCTGCCGCCCGGGATTGCGCAGGCACGCCGCGACCGAAGCGGGCACGCCATAGCCCATCGCGCCATTGGTGGGCGCGAGCTGGCTCACCGGACCGGCATAGCGCCAGTAACGGTGCCACCAGCCCGAGAAATTGCCCGCGCCGTTGCAGATGATCGAATCGGCGGGCAGCCTTTCGCGCATTTCCTTGACGCACAGGCCGAGGTCGAGCGCCGCGCCATTGGGCGCCGGCGTGTTCCAGACCTCCCATTCGGCGTGCGCCTCTTTCCCCGCGTCGAAGTCGAGCAGGTCGTCCTCCCAGTCGGCCGCCTGTTCGGCGAATTCGCGCATGTCCGCGCAGATCGCGAGGTCGGTGCGATAGACACGGTTGAGCTCATTGGGATCCGGGTGGACATGGACGAGAATCTGATCGGGGTGGTCGGGGGTGATCAGCGCATAGCCGTCGGTCGTCGCCTCGCCCAGCCGCGCGCCGACCGCGAGGATCAGGTCCGCATTCTTCACGCGCTCGACGAGCTTGGGATTGGGGCCATAGCCGAGATTGCCCGCATAGGCGGGGCTGTCGTTGGGGATCGCATCCTGGCGGCGAAAGCCGACCGCGACGGGGATACCCACCCGCTCGGCCCATTCGCGGAAATAATGCGACGTCCCCTTGCACCAGCCCGCCCCGCCGACGATCGCGACGGGCGCGCAGGCGTCCTTCAAAAGATCGACCAGCACCATCATCGCCTCGGGGTCGACGGGCTGTTCGGGCGGCACGACCTTGGGCCGGTCGAGCGCCTCGACGACGTCGGTCAGCATGTCCTCGGGCAGCGCGAGTACCACCGGTCCGGGCCTGCCCGACATCGCGGTCGCGTAGGCGCGCGCGATATATTCAGGGATGCGCGCCGCGTCGTCGATCCGCGCCGCCCATTTGGACAACGGAGTGAACATCGCGGTGAAATCCACCTCCTGAAACCCCTCGCGGTCCTTGTCACCGCGCGCCAGGTCGCCAATGAACAGGATCATCGGCGTCGAATCCTGCATCGCGACATGGACCCCGATCGAGGCGTTGGTCGCACCCGGCCCGCGCGTGACAAAGGCGATGCCCGGACGACACGTCATCGCGCCATCGGCTTCCGCCATGAAGGTCACCCCGCCTTCCTGCCGGCACACCACCGTCTCGATCTCGGGGCTGTCGTGGAGCGCGTCGAGCACCGCGAGAAAGCTTTCGCCCGGTACGGTGAAGATGCGGTCGCAACCTTGGATCAGGAGTTGGTCGACGAGGATGCGGCCGCCGGTTCTGGCTGTCATGTACGGGTCTCTCCGGAGAATTTTCTTTGCAAGCCGGGGTGGCCTTTGCTCTTGTTCGTGTCAACAACGACAAGCGGAGGGTGCCAATGATCGCCATGCGCGAAGTCGCGTCGGGCCTGAAATTTCCCGAAGGGCCGCTCGCCATGCCCGACGGCAGCGTCGTGCTGGTCGAGATCGCGGCTGGCAGCATCACGCGCGTCTGTCCCGACGGGTCGAAGGAGACGGTGGCCGAACCCGGTGGTGGTCCCAACGGCCTCGCGATCGGGCCCGATGGCATGCTCTATGTCTGCAACAATGGCGGTTTCGGTTGGGCCGAGATGCAGGGGCTGCTTGTTCCGCACGGTACGCCGGAAGATTACAAGGGCGGATCGATCCAGCGCGTCGACATGAACACGGGTTCGGTCGAGACGCTTTATACCCATGCCGGCGGCGTTCCGCTTCGCGGACCCAACGACATCGTCTTCGACGCCGATGGCGGTTTCTGGTTCACCGATCACGGCAAGACCGGCCCCCGCGTGCGCGACGTCGTCGGCGTTTTCTACGCAAAGGCGGATGGCAGCCATATCGAGGAGGTCATCTTCCCGCTGGAAAACCCCAATGGCATCGGCCTCTCGCCCGATGGCGAGACGCTCTATGTCGCCGAGACCTATACCTGCAAGCTCTGGGCCTTCGACCTTGAGGGACCCGGCAGGGTTGCCAAGGCTGCCGGTCTGTCGGGAGGTGGCGGCCGCTTCCTCTATTCGCCCGCTGGCTACACTTATTTCGACAGCCTTGGTGTGGAAGAAGCCGGTAATATCTGCGTCGCGACGATCGGCGACGCGGGCATCTCGGTGATCTCGCCCGAGGGCAAGCTCGTTGACTTTGTGCCGACCGGCGATCCCTTCACGACCAACATCTGCTGGGGCGGAACAGATCGGAAAACGGCCTATGTGACGCTTTCAGGCACCGGTCGACTCGTCGCGATCGACTGGCCGAGGCCGGGGCTGAAACTCAACTATGGCGCCTAGTCGCCCGGCACGCGCCGGGCATCACAAACGCCAGTCAGGCCGAAGGCGCTATTTCGCGCTGGCCGATATGTGAAAAGGTGCGCTGTCCCTGATCTATCCGGATCGGCCTGAGCCTTTCCCCGGGCAATTCCGGCGTCTGGCCGATGACGAAGATCCGGGTGCTGCCAAATGCACCCCCGTCTGCGCCCGGCGCCGTGATGCGAAAGCGCGCAAGCGGCACGAACAGGCTGGCATCGCCACTGCGCACGGGGAGGATGGCAGCGATCGGAATTTGCAGCTCGCCCGTTAACGCGATGGACTCTCCGGTGGCGAGCGGACCAAGCCTATGCTGCGGCTCAACGATCTCGTCGCCGAACTCGAGCTGTTCGCTCGTGCCAAGCGAGGCATGTGCCGAGATGATGTCGCATGTGATGCTGACCGGCCCGATGGCTGAATCGGCGAGATTTTTCAGTGACAACCGGTAGGAAAGCCTGGCGTTGACGAGAGCCATGATCAGGCTCTGGGGTTCGAACACCAGATCGAGCTGGCTGGATACGACGGGTGGGGACGTGCTTGGCTGCGGCGTCGGCAGCGCTGTTTCCTCCTGCAGCCCTGGCACATCTATTGTTTGCCCGAGATCTTCTTCCTCGCCGGAACGTGATCTGCGGCGAACGAAAATCACGATGCCCGCCAGCAACAACACCAACAGCGCCCCGCCCGCAAGCCACAAGGCCCAAGGCCAGGAGGGGGGCGGACTCACGTCAGCAGCCGGCGGGGCCTGCGGTGGCGCAGTGGCGGGTGGAGGAGGCGGCTCTGCTGATACGGTGGCAGGCACCCGAGGGGATGGGGGTGGTTCAGCGGCCACGGTTGGAGCGGCCTGAACTGTCGGGGCACGCACCCTGGCCGCAACAGGAGGCTGTGACGGCGTATCCGCCGGCACGCGGGCCGGCAGGGGAATGACGATCGGCGGTGGCGCGGTCCTGGTCTCGACCGGTGGCGGTGGCACCTGGGTGCGTCGCGGCAATGACGGCGGTGGCGTGCCCTCGACCGGTGGCCCGGAATCGACCGGTCCCGTTACGGGCGGGGACTGGGTGTCATTGCCGGGCGGAAGGCGGAAGTCATTGATTGATCCGGACGATTGGGCCGCTGCGGGCTGCGCAAGCGCCACCGCCAGCAGAAATGCCGCCTTCGTCATCCAGTCCAGAAGGGTTCCGTGTCGTTCCATCAATGCCCTTGAGCGCTCGTCGGCGTGGCCTGAATGGTCAGTGAACTCTACCGGGCAAGCGACGGGATGGTAACAGCGCAAGGCGGAACGAAGTGTCGCCCCGTGCGGCCTCATGTTTGCGACTTTCTCCCGGCGCGACGGGTCAGCCATTCAACTAGCGCCACTGCATTGTTGCGCGTTTCGTCCGTGGCGGCATAGAGCAGCGTGACCGGCCCGGCGGCATGTGCGGTGTCCAGGTCGTCGAGCGCCCCAGCGACCTCGTCGCCGCCCGCGTCCAACTCAGCGGCATAGGCGGCGCGAAACTCGTCCCACGCCGCATCCGATCCTGCGGTAGCGCCGTGAAAGCGTTTGCGCAGATCGTCGCTCGGCGACAGCGCACGCAGCCAGCCGGTCAGAGCGGCCTTTTCCTTGGAAACGCCGCGCGGCCAGAGCCGGTCGACAAGAAAACGGGCGCCGTCTTCGGGTTGGGGTGGCTCGTGGATGCGCTTGATGCGGATGGGGGAAACCAAAAGCCTGCTTTCCGTCTGTCGCCTGTCCTGTCACAGTTATGCGCCATTCCCGGAACGGAGCAAGGAGAGCAGTTATGGATGACGCGCGCTGGGCCATCGACATCGATCGCGACACGATCGCGTCGGCGGTGCTTGTTGACGAGACTGCACCGGCGCCGGGGGCGGGCGAGATCGAAGTGCGGCTGGACCTGTTCGCGATGACTGCCAACAACGTCACCTATGCGGCGCTCGGAAAACCCGTCGGCCTGTTCGACAATGGCAAGGGTTATTGGGACTTCTTTTCCGAAGGCGCAGCGGGCCGTGTGCCTGTGTGGGGTTTCGCGACCGTCACGCAATCCGGTGTCGAGGGAATCGATGTGGGCGAAACGCTCTACGGCTATTTTCCGCTCGCCTCCCATGTCCGGCTGACCCCGACGCGGGTCGGGCCCGCGGGCTTCGTCGACCAGGCGCCACATCGCGCCGACATGCCGCCGGTCTATCTCCAGTATCAGAAGGTTGCCGCGCTGGGCGACTATGTCGCCGAGGATCACAACTGGTGGCCGGTCTTTCGGCCACTCTACCTGACAGGCTGGCTGATCGCCGACCAGTTCGCGGATGAGAATGACTATGGCGCCGAACAGGTGATCGTCGCGAGCGCTTCGTCCAAGACCGCGCTGTCCTTCGCACATGCGATGCGCGAGCGCTCGCAACGGCCGAAACTGATTGGTCTCACCTCCGAGCGCGGCCGCGCCTTCCTCGAAGGGGCCGGGCTCTATGACGAACTCGTACTCTACGATGCGGTTGGCGAGATTGACCCGTCGATCCCCTCGGCTTTTGTCGATGTCGCGGGGAACGGCGCGGTAACGGGCGCTGTGCATGAGCATCTGGGCGAGGCGCTTCGCTTCAGCCTTATTGTCGGCAAGGCGCATTGGGATGCGGGGGGTGGCGAGGGCAAGAAATGGCCCGTCGCGGGTTTCTTCGCCCCCGGGCGGATCCAGAAGCGGTCTGCCGACTGGGGCTCGGGCGGCTTCCGCGACCGCGTTGCGACCGCATGGACCCGTTTCATCGGCGATGCGCGCAAACTTTTCCGCATCGACAAGCGGAGCGGCCCCGACGCCGCTCTTGCGGCATATCGCGAGGCCGTCGCGGGCAAGGCTGATCCGCGTGCGGGAATTGTCGTGGTGCTCTAAGCAGGTCTTGGATGATTGCAGTTCATGCAACCGCGATTGCAGCCGAGCCGCGATTGACCGTTCCCTGCGCCGCCGCCTATTGCCGTCGCGAAACTGGATCTCAGGAGGGGACCCGATGAAGAAGCTCTATCCCGATGCGGCAAGCGCGCTCGAGGGGCTGTTGTTCGATGGCATGACGATGTGCGCAGGCGGTTTTGGCCTGTGTGGAATTCCCGAAAGGCTGATCGACGCGATCCGCGATTCAGGGGTGAAGGGGCTCACGATCGCCTCGAACAATGCAGGCATCGACAATGAGGGGCTCGGCAAGCTGCTGCGCACGCGGCAGGTCGCCAAGATGATCTCCTCCTATGTCGGCGAGAACAAGGAGTTCGAGCGACAATATCTGGCGGGCGAGCTGGAGGTCGAGTTCTGTCCACAAGGCACGCTCGCCGAGCGCTGCCGCGCGGGTGGCGCGGGAATCCCCGGCTTCTATACGAAGACGGGGGTCGGCACGCTCGTCGCCGAGGGCAAGGAGCACAAGGAGTTTGACGGAGAAACCTATATCCTCGAACGCGGCATCTATGCCGATCTCGCGATCATCAAGGGCTGGAAGGCCGATGAGAGTGGCAACCTGATCTTCCGCAAGACCGCGCGCAACTTCAACCAGCCGATGGCGACTGCCGCGAAGATCTGCGTGGCGGAAGTGGAGGAAGTGGTGCCCGTGGGAAGCCTCGATCCCGACGCGATCCACCTGCCCGGCATCTATGTGAAGCGGATGATCGTGGGGGCTCCTTACGACAAGAAGATCGAATTCGTGACGACGCGCGAGCGGGAGACGGCATAATGGCCCAGGAAAACAAAGGCTGGGATCGTAACCAGATGGCCGCTCGCGCCGCCAAGGAACTGCGCGACGGATATTATGTCAACCTGGGCATCGGCATTCCGACGCTGGTCGCCAACAACATCCCCGAGGGGATGACGGTGACGCTGCAGAGCGAGAACGGGATGCTTGGCATCGGGCCGTTCCCTTACCCCGACGAGGTCGATCCTGACCTGATCAACGCGGGCAAGCAGACTATCTCCGAACTCCCCAGTTCAGTCTATTTCTCGTCGTCTGACAGCTTCGCGATGATCCGCGGCGGGCATATCGACCTGACCGTGCTCGGCGCGATGGAGGTCGCCGAGAATGGTGACATCGCCAACTGGATGATCCCGGGCAAGATGATCAAGGGCATGGGTGGCGCGATGGACCTCGTCGCGGGCGTGAAGAAGATCATCGTGGTGATGGAACACAACGCCAAGTCGGGCGATCCCAAGTTCATCCCCGAATGCACGCTGCCGCTCACCGGCAAGAATGTCGTCGATATGATCATCACTGATCTCGCGGTGTTCCAGCGCGCCGACCACAGCAGCCCGTTCAAGCTGATCGAGCTGGCGCCGGGTGTGACCGCGGAAGAGGTTGCGGCCAAGACGACGGCGAAATACGAGCAATAATCGGGTGTCATCCCCGCGAAAGCGGGGATCCAGACGATACCGCCGTTGCTCCAGCGTCGCATGGATTCCCGCTTTCGCGGGAATGACACTGAGGGGATGGCCGAATGAGGGTGCTTCTGACCGGATCGTCGGGCTGGCTAGGGCGTTTCCTGGCACCCCGGTTGCGCGAGGCAGGACATGTGGTGACAGGGCTCGACGTTGCGCTCGGCGCGGACACAGCCATCATCGGCTCGGTGGCCGACCGCGCGACGGTCGACCGCGCCTTTGCCGAGCATGGTGTGGAGGCGGTCATTCACGCGGGCGCGTTGCACAAGCCCGATATCGCGCGCTACCCCGCGCAGACTTTCGTCGACGTCAATGTCTCGGGCACGCTCAACCTGCTCGAGGCGGCGGTGGCGGCGGGCAATGACCGTTTCGTCTTCACCTCGACGACATCGCTGATGATCTCGGCCGCGATCCGTGCGGGCAAAGGCGGCGGTGCGTTGGAGGCAGCGTGGATCACCGAGGAACTGGCGCCGCTCGAACCACGCAATATCTACGGCGTTACCAAACTCGCCGCCGAACAACTCTGCCGGCTCGCGTGGAACGAGAAGCGGCTACCCGTGACCGTGCTGCGCACCGGGCGTTTCTTCCCCGAGGACGACGACATGGCCGACGCGATCGATCATGACGGCCCCAACACCAAGGCCAACGAGTTCCTCAACCGGCGCCTGACCGTCGAGGACGCGGTGGCAGCGCATGTCGCGGCGCTCGAGCGCGCGCCCGCGCTTGGTTTCGAGACCTTTATCCTTTCCGCAGCGACGCCCTTCACGCGCAACGACTGCGCCGCGCTCCTCGCCGACGCGCCCACCGTGATCGAGCGCCATTTCCCCGGCGCGGGCGCACTCTATGCCGCGCGCGGCTGGACGCTCCCCGCGCATATCGACCGCGTCTATGTCGCCGAAAAGGCGGAGCGGCTGCTCGGGGTCCGCTGCATCGGCTTTGCCGAAGTGCTCGCGGCGCTGGCGCGCGGTGAGGAACCGCCCTTCGTCCATGATCCCGACTATGTGCCGCCCAAGGAGTTGGTGCGCGAACGATAAGGTCAGCTTGTCATCGCGTGCGCACTTCTGTTTTTGTCACGCGCGCTGAACGGGTTAGGGGCGCGCGCGAAGGGAGACTGCCATGGCCTATACGCTGATCACCGCCAATCGGAACTATTCGAGCTGGTCGCTCAGGCCCTGGCTGCTGATGAAGGCGCTGGGCATCGATTTCGTCGATCGCATAGAGCCCTTCACCAAGCCCGACAATTATGAGGATTTTCGCAAATTCTCGCCTACGGGGCAGGTGCCCGTGCTGCTGCATGACGACCGCACGATCTGGGATTCGCTCGGCATCGCGCTCTATCTGGCCGAACGGCATCCTGGCGTGTGGCCCAGCAATGAAGCGGCGCGCGCCTGGGCCTATGCGGCGGTGGCCGAGATGCACGGCGGCTTTCGAAGCCTGCGCAACGATTGCACGATGAATGTCGGGGTGCGCGTCAAGCCGCGCACACAAAGTTCCGCGTTGCAACGCGAGGTAACGCGCATCGGCGAGCTTTGGGCCGAGGGGCTTGACCGCTTCGCCGGTCCATGGCTCGCGGGGAGCGAATTCAGCGTCGTCGACGCCTTCTACGCGCCGGTGGCTTTCCGCGTGCGCGGCTATGGTCTCGATGTCGGCGCGGCGGGGCAGGCATGGGTCGATCGCGTCATCGCGCATCCTGCGATGCAGGCGTGGGAGACAGCAGCGCTCGCGGAGGACTGGCGCGAGGAAAGCCACGAGGCCGAGCTCGCCGCGGCGGGCGAGATCGTCGCGGATTATCGCAGCACGGGCTGACGCGCGCAGCCGGGCGGCCTATATCCGCGATATGGCCCATCGTCCGCACCTGACCGCAATCCGCCCGCAGGCGCGCGAGGCAGCGCTTGGCGCGCTCGAAGCCGAGGTGCTCAACGAAAAGGTGGAGGCGCTCGGCCGCGCCGGCCGCCAGGTCGAACAGGCGCTCGCCACGTTGCGCGGCTTCGATGGCGAGGCGGGCAGCGAGGCGCACGAGGCGCTGCTCGACCAAGTCGCCGCGCGCGTCTGGGCGTTCATCGTCCAGCGCGAGCTGTGCGGTTTCAGGAACAGCGCGATGATCGTCGAGGATTTCGCGATCCCTCCCCAAGTCATGGCGCGCCTGGGAATTGCGCGCAAGAGTTCGACACCGTCTATGTGAGTGGTGGCCGGGATGGAAGTTTCGGTAGCGAGCGTCGTTACGTCACTTGGACTCTCCGCTGTCTTGGCTGGCGATCCCGCTGCTCGATGTACCGGTCTATGGCGGGCTGATCGCGGCGGCGCTGCTCAATCGCCGCACGCCGCAGACGCACAAGCGGCTCATGCTGACTCGCGATCTGGGAAACCGACGGATGGCTGCGATTTGCGGCCTGGGCGTCGGCATTTGTGGGTCCGTGATGCGGGCCGTGCGCCAATCGCGATGAACGCGTTGTCTTTCGGGACCGATTGAATCCGCGCGCCTTGGCAACAAATGTGAAACAGGATTACCCTTCGACCATAGAAAAGGCTTAATGAAGCCTTGGGGGTCGCGAGATTGTTATGACATCAAACCGATCGCGTCGCTGGACGCTCGGCCTGCCCGCAGCCATCATCTGTGCGGCCGGCGCAGTTCTCTATGGCTTCGCGCAGGCGGGGCCAAGCCAGGCCGCGGGCGATGCCCCCGATGGCCTGAAGCCGACGAGCAGTGCTCTCGTCGCGGACCCGATCGCCTTCAACGGACCGCAGAACATCGACTATGCCCGCCTTGATGCGCGGCTGCAGCACCTGGTGCAGTCAAAGGACATGGTCGGCCTTGGTGTCGCGGTAATCGAGAACGGCCAGATCCGCTTCGTGAAGGGCTATGGCGTCACGACCGCGGGAACCGCCGATCCGGTGACCCCATCGACGGTCTTCCGCTGGGCGTCGCTTTCCAAGGCGGTTGCCTCCGCGACCGTCAACCGGCTCGCCGAGCAGGGCAAGCTCTCGCTCGATACCCCCGTAGCGCAATTCCAGACCTCGCTGCGCCTGCCCGGCGGCAACGAAGCGCGCGTGACGGTGACCGACCTGTTGTCGCACCGCACGGGGATTACACGGAACGCTTACGACGACAAGCTTGAGGCGGGCCAGGATCCCGCGATGATCCGCGGCCTGCTTGGATCCCTGTCGCCGCAGTGCCCGCCCTCGACCTGCTACACCTACCAGAACGTCGCATACGACACGACCGCGGAGATCGTGAAGCATGTGACGGGGAAACCCTATGGCTCGGTCGCGAAGGAGCTGATCTTCGGGCCGCTTGGCATGTCGAGCGCGAGCACCGATCGCGCCGGACTGCAGAGCGCGGTGAGCTGGGCGCGGCCCCACGTCGGCCAGCACACGCTCGAGGTGAACGACAACTACTACCGCGTGCCCGCCGCAGGTGGTGTCAACTCGTCGATCTTTGATCTCGCGAAATGGATGCGCGCGCAGATGGGCGGCGCGCCGGGCGTGCTCTCCAACAAGCTGCTCGATCGTGTTCATGCGCCGCTGGTCGCGACACCGCATGGCGGGGGGCGCGTCGATTATGCGCTCAAGAACGCGCACTATGCGATGGGCTGGCGGGACTATAACTACGCGGGTCATGCGCTGGTCGGACACCGTGGGGCGGTCAACGGCTATCGTTCGCTGATCCTGTTCGATCCTGTCAGGAAGGCCGGGATCGCGATGCTGTGGAATTCGCAGAGCAACCGGCCCGTGGGCATCCAGCTTGAGGTGATGGACATGCTCTATCAGCAGGCTTTCACCGATTGGGCCGATCTGGGCCAGTTGCCTGCGCATGGTGGCGGCGCTACGATGACGGCCAGATAGTCCCGCTGGCCGGATGCGCACGAAAATTGCAAACTTCCCGCTTTCCCGGCAATCAGAAATGGGTCTATGGGCGTTCCCACTATGAGTGGACCGCGCACGCTTTACGAAAAAATCTGGGATTCGCACGTCGTCGAGAAACGCGACGACGGCACCTGCCTCATCTATATCGATCGTCACCTCGTCCATGAAGTGACGAGCCCGCAGGCGTTCGAGGGGCTTCGTGCCTCGGGCCGCGCCGTGCGCCGCCCCGACCTCACGCTTGCGGTGCCCGATCACAACCTGCCGACCACGCCGCGCGTCGACGCCGAGGGACACCGGCTGCCGATCGCCGATCCGATGTCGGCGCAGCAATTGGCCGCGCTCGAGAGGAACGCGCCCGAATTCGGCATCCGCTATATCGACGCGATCGACCGCGAACAGGGTATCGTCCATGTCGTCGGCCCCGAACAGGGCTTCACGTTGCCTGGCTGCACACTGGTCTGCGGCGACAGCCATACCGCAGCGCACGGCGCGCTGGGCGCGCTCGCCTTCGGCATCGGCACAAGCGAGGTCGAACATGTGCTCGCGACGCAGACGCTGCTGCTCAAGCCGTCAAAGACGATGGAGATCCGCGTCGAGGGCAAGCTCGGCTTCGGGGTCAGCCCCAAGGACGTGATCCTCGCGATCATTGGTCGGATCGGCGCCGCCGGCGGCACGGGCTATGTCATCGAGTACACGGGCTCGACGATCCGCGATATGTCGGTCGAGGGGCGGCTGACCGTCTCCAACATGTCGATCGAGGGCGGCGCACGCGCGGGCCTGATCGCACCCGACGAAAAGACCTTCGCCTATCTCAAGGGCCGCCCGATGGCGCCCAAGGGCGCCGCGTGGGACGCGGCGCTGGCGTGGTGGAAGACGCTGCCGACCGATCCGGGCGCGCGCTATGACCGCGTCGAGCTGTTCGACGCCGCCAATATCGCGCCCAATGTCACCTGGGGGACCAGCCCCGAGGATGTCGTCCCCGTGACCGGCGCGGTTCCCGATCCCGAGAGCTTCGCCGACGCGTCCAAGCGCGAGGCGGCGAAGAAGTCGCTCGACTATATGGGGCTGATACCGGGCACGCGGATGCAGGACGTTGCGGTCGAGAACATCTTCATCGGCAGCTGCACCAACAGCCGTATCGAGGATCTGCGCGCCGCGGCCTATGTGCTGCGTGGCCGGCATGTCGCCAACGGGATCAAGCAGGCGCTGGTCGTGCCGGGGTCGGGGCTGGTCAAGCATCAGGCGGAGCAGGAAGGTCTCGACCGCGTGTTCCGCGAGGCGGGCTTCGAATGGCGTGAGCCGGGCTGTTCGGCGTGCCTCGGCATGAACCCCGACAAGGTTCCGGCGGGCGAGCGCTGCGCCTCGACTTCCAACCGCAATTTCATGGGACGGCAGGGACCGGGCGCGAGAACCCATCTGCTGTCCCCTGCGATGGCTGCGGCGGCGGCGGTGACCGGCAGGCTGACCGATGTGCGCGAACTGATGGGATAGGGGGAATGCCGTGAAAAGGGTGATGGTGCTGCTGTTCGGCGGCGCGGTCCTGAGCGGGATCGCCGCCTGGACCGCGATGGCGCAGGGCGAAACGAAGATCACCCTGCAGGGGATCGAATGCGGTCGGCTGAAGCAGGACCTGTCGCGCTATTCCGACACCATGCGCTTCAAGGGCGAGAGCCGCGAGTTCGTGGCCGGATGCTACCTGATCCGTCATCCCAAAGGCCTGCTCCTGTGGGACACGGGCCTCA
Source organism: Sphingobium sp. FW306-1B-F04DB (assembly GCF_058781925.1). Taxonomy (NCBI): domain Bacteria; kingdom Pseudomonadati; phylum Pseudomonadota; class Alphaproteobacteria; order Sphingomonadales; family Sphingobiaceae; genus Sphingobium; species Sphingobium sp. FW306-1B-F04DB. Next base: position 41,799 of record NZ_JBYSXE010000022.1, read on the forward strand.
GCCGCGAACTGATCGGCGCAAAGGACGCGCCGCCGCAACTCTCGCTGCAGAAGAGCCTGAGCGACTGGCTGACGGAGAACGGTATCCAGCCGGGCGCGGTCACATATGTCGGGGTCAGCCACTATCACGCCGATCATACCGGCGGCGCCCCCGAGTTCCCCAACGCCGAGCTGCTGATCGGCGAGGGCGACTGGAAGGCGCTCAAGGCGATGAAGCCCGACGATCGCGCCGCCGTGCAGCTTGCGCACTGGCTTTCAGGCAAGGGCAAGGTACGCCCGGTCAAGGGTGACCTCGATATTTTCGGCGACGGCACGGTGACGATGCTCGCTTTGCCCGGGCATACGCCCGGGCACAGCGCGCTCCTGGTGCGGCTGCCCAAGAGCGGCGCGGTGCTTCTGACCGGTGATCAGTATCATTTCCGCGAGAACCGGGCGGTGCGCGGCGTGCCGGGTTTCAACGCCAATCGCGCCGACACGCTTGCATCGCACGACCGGTTCGAGGAGATCGCGAAGAATTTGAACGCGCGCGTCGTCATCCAGCATGACGCACGCGACATGGCGGAGCTGCCCGTCTTCCCCGCAGCGCTTGATTGAGGATCGCATGAACAAGGTTTCCGTGATCGACGGCCGCGCCTATCCGCTGGGGCTGAAGAATGTCGACACCGACATGATCATTGCCGCCGAATGGCTCAAGACGACGAGCCGCACCGGGCTCGGCGCGGGGGCGTTCGAACGGTTGCGCAAGGATCCGGGCAATGTGTTCGACGATCCCGAATATGCGGGCGCGCCGATCGTGATCGCGGGCGACAATTTCGGCTGCGGCTCGAGCCGCGAACATGCCGCCTGGGCGATGCTCGACATGGGGATCACCGCGGTGATCGCGCCCAGTTATTCGGACATTTTTTCGAGCAACGCATTCAAGAACGGGATATTGGCCGTCATTCTTCCCCAGGAGGCGATCGACCGTCTGATGGAGGTAGCGAAGAGCGATCCGATCCATATCGACCTCGAGCAGCAGACGGTGACGACGCGGTTCCAGGACCGCTTCACCTTCGAGATCGATCCCTTCCGCAAGCACTGCCTGATGGAAGGGCTGGACGAGATCGGGCTGACACTGACCATGGACGCCGAGATCGAGGCATTCGAACAAAGGGCCGCGGCGGAGCGGCCATGGATGATGGGAGAAGTCGCTGCATGAAGGCATTGCTGTCCAGGGCCGTTGGCGGCCCCGAAACGCTGGTCGTTGACGAGATCGCCGACCCCGTTGCGGGTCCGGGCCAGATCCTCGTCGCGGTCAAGGCCTGTGCGGTCAACTATCCCGATGTGCTGATCATCGAGGACAAGTACCAGTTCAAGCCGCCGCGCCCCTTCGCGCCGGGTGGCGAGATCGCGGGCGTGGTCGAGGCCGTGGGTGAGGGCGTCACCGACTGGAAGCCCGGCGACCGCGTGATCGCGGTGCCCGGATCGGGTGGCATGGTCGAGAAGATCGCCATCCCTGCGGCGAGCGCGTTCCGCCTGCCCGACAGCCGCAGCTTCGAGGACGGTTCGGCGCTGTTGCTGACCTATGCGACGACGATCCATGCGCTGGTCGATCGGGGCCAGCTGAAGGAGGGCGAGACCTTGCTCGTGCTTGGCGCCGCGGGCGGCGTCGGGCTGGCGGCGGTCGAGCTCGGCAAGGCATTCGGCGCGCGCGTCGTCGCAGCGGTCTCGTCCGAGGAAAAGGCCGAGGCGGTGCGCGCGGCGGGTGCCGATGAGGTCGTGATCTATGGCCGCGCACCTTTCGACAAGGACCAGTCAAAGGCGCTGGCCGACCAGTTCAAGGCGGCGGTCGGCCCCGACGGCGCCGACGTCATCTACGATCCCGTCGGCGGCGATTATTGCGAGCCTGCGCTGCGCTCGATCGCATGGGAAGGGCGCTATCTGGTCGTCGGCTTCCCCGCCGGGATCCAACGGCTGCCGCTCAACCTGACGCTGCTCAAGAGCTGCGACGTCTGCGGGGTGTTCTGGGGTGCCTTTGCCGCGCGCGATCCCAAAGCCAATCAGGCGCATGTCGCGCGGCTCTTCCGGCTGTGGGAGACGGGGCAGATCGCGCCCAAGGTCACCGCGACCTTCCCGCTGGAAAGGGGTGGCGATGCGATCGCGCAAATGGCGGCGCGCCGGGTGATCGGCAAGGTGGTCGTTACGCTGGGTGACTGAGGCCTCGCGATTCGAACGGCACCGGCACGAAAAACCCGTAGCGCGGGCTCTGGCCCGTTGCGGTCGCGCGTGCACGCTCCTATTTCAGTCGTGAAACGTAAGCCAAGGGATCGACATGACCACTTTCGACGACCGCGAGCGCGCCTTTGAGGCGAAATACGCGATGGACCAGGACACGCTCTTCAAGATCATCGCGCGTCGCAACCGGTTGTTCGGTCAGTGGGCCGCGGAGAAGATGGGGCTGACCGCGGAAGAGACCGAGGCTTACGCCAAGGCCGTGGTTCAGGCCGATTTCGAGGAAGCCGGCGACGGCGACGTGATCCGCAAGGTTCTGGGCGACCTGACCTCGGCGGGCGTCGAGGTCGACGAGGGCACGGTTCGTACCGCGCTTGAGGAAAAGACGGTGGAGGCGCGCCGCCAGTTCATCGAGGCGCAGCCCTGATGCCGATGGCGGCGACGGAAATCGAGGCGATGATCGTGGCCGCGATCCCCGATGCGCGTGTCGAGATCACCGACCTTGCCGGCGACGGCGATCACTATGCCGCGCGGGTGGTAAGTGAAACTTTCCGGGGCATTTCCCGGGTAAACCAGCAGCGCGCGGTCTATGCCGCGCTGGGCGGCCGGATGGGCGGGGTGCTCCATGCACTTCAGCTCACCACGGCGACGCCCGACTAAGGAGAATTGCAAAATGACCGACGATAGCCAGGCCCGTATCGGCCAGATCGTCACCGACAATGACGTGGTGCTGTTCATGAAGGGCACGCCGCTTTTTCCGCAGTGCGGCTTTTCCAGTCGCGCGATCGCAATCCTCGACCATCTTGGCGTCGCCTATCAGGGCGTCGACGTGCTCCAGGATCAGGCGATCCGCCAGGGGATCAAGGAATTCTCGGATTGGCCGACCATCCCGCAGCTCTATGTAAAGGGCGAGTTCGTGGGCGGCTCGGACATCATGATGGAAATGTACGAGGCGGGCGAGCTGCAGCAGCTCCTCACCGACAAGGGACTGGTGCCGGCGGGCTGATCCCGCCGACCCCGGTCGTTATTGCGTGGTTACCGGCGTGCGGCGCATGATCCGCACGCCGTGAAATTCGAGCAGCGCGAGCATCAGCACTGCGGCCGCCTGTGCGCCGACGAACGCGGTGCCGAGCGCGGTCAGCGTCTCCTGCCGCGTTGTCATCACCGCGACGCTTTCCGCCACCCACAGCAGATTGCCGAGGATCGCGATCACACTGAGCGCGATCGGGGGCGGGGTGCGCGTGCCCAGCCACAGGAACAGCGCGGCGCAGGGGAGGAGCAGCAGCCCGGCGACGCGGATGAACAGTGCATCGAGCCCGAGCAGCGGTGCGAGTGGCGTCGCGCCCACGGTGAGCAGCGCGAAGCAGGCAAAGCAGGTGAGCGCATCGAGCTTGAAGATGCGGCGCAGGAAAAGACTGTTGTCCATGATCGGTCTCCATTGAGGTGATCCCGTAATGGGGTCGAAAGTGGAGATACGACCGGGCAGGTAATGGCGTCGATTACCTGATAGGTAATGGTAGTGCCTCGGCATCGTGCTAGACCCGTTGCCATGACACAGATCGATATCGGATCCGAACTGCGCAAATGGCGCGCACATCGCCGACAGAGCCAGATGGACCTCGCACTCGACGCCGAGATTTCGCCGCGCCACCTGAGTTTCGTCGAGACGGGCCGCTCGCGCCCCAGCCGCGAACTCGTGCTACGCCTTGCCGAATGTCTCGGAGTACCTCCACGCGAGCGCAACACAATGCTCGTCTCGGCGGGCTTCGCGCCACTCTACCCCGAAAAGAGCCTCGACGGTGCCGGGATGGAGGCCGCGCGCAAGGCGATTTCGCATGTGCTCGCCGCCTATCAGCCCTTTCCCGCGCTGGCGATCGACCGGCACTGGAACATCGTCGACGCCAATGCGCCGCTGATGGCGCTGATGGCCGGCGTGGCGCCGCATCTTCTCGTGCCGCCGATCAATGCGCTGCGCGTCAGCCTGCATCCCGACGGTGTTGCGCCGCGGATCGTCAACCTCGCCGAATGGCGTGCGGCACTTTTTCAGCGATTGCGCGAACAGATCGAAACAAGCGCCGATCCCGTACTGGGCGCCTTGCTCGAGGAACTGCGCAGCTATCCGGGTGGCGAGACGACGGCAGCGGCTTCCGCCTATCCGCTCGCCATCCCGATGATCCTTGATACGCCGCTCGGCCGTCTTTCGATGCTGAGCATGAGCGCGGTCTTCGGATCGCCCGTCGACGTCACACTGTCCGAGCTGGCGATCGAATCCTTCCTGCCCGCCGACGCCGAAACGCTTGCGATCTTGCAGAAATTGTGAGGAGCGGGGGTGGCGGGTGGTGCGAGACCAGGGAAGCACCAACCCGCCGGTATGAAGTCGGGGCATGGCTGGAGACCATGCCCCATCGGGAACGCTCTTATTATAGCATCACGCGTGCCAGTTCGAACGAATGGCGGAATTTGAAGCAACACGATGGTTCACGCGCGTTAACCATGCGGCGTCTTTGTAAAGCTTTCCGACATCCGGCGCCGCTATCAGAAACGCGTAAAGTCTGGCGTGCGGCGCTCGGCGAAGGCCGAGAAAGCTTCGCGTGCTTCGGCGGTCTTCAGGCGCGCGGCGAATTGTGCGCTTTCGGCCTCCATCTGCGCGGTAATCGTCTCGGCAGCGCGCATCAGCTTCTTGGTCGTGGCGAGTGCGCCGAGCGGCTGCAGCGCCAGCCGCCGGGCAAAGGCTTCGGATGTGGCGACGAGTTCATTCAGCGGCACGACCTTGTTGGCAAGGCCCCAGGCGACCGCGTCCGCAGCATTGACGGGCTCACCCAGCGCGAACATCGAAAACGCGCGGACATGACCGATCCGGCTGGGCAGCAACAGGCTCGACGCCGCTTCGGGTACGAGCGCGAGATTAACGAAGGGCGTGGTGAGCTGAGTGTCCTCGGCGAGTACGACATGGTCGCAATGGAGCAACATCGTCGTACCGACGCCGACAGCGCGCCCGTGAACCGCGGCCACCAGCGGCTTGGTTGCGGTGGCGAGGGCGTGCAGGAAGCGCGTGACGCTGCGCGGACCATCGTTCCCCGCCGCGATCGCCGCGAACTCGCTGATATCGTTGCCTGCGGTGAACATGTCGCCTTCGCCACGGATTAGCACCACGCGCACCTGGGCGTCGGTCTCAGCCGCCTCGATCGCGTCGGCCAAGGCCTTGTACATGGCGTCGGTCAGCGCGTTCTTCTTGTCGGGGCGATCCATTACCAGGTGCAGAATACCGTCGGCCATCGTGATTTTGACGTGTTCCGTCATTTGTCATTCTCCTTTGGAAACTTGTCGCGGACGGCCTCAAGCCAGCGCGCGACGATTTCGAGTTCGGCCTCGCTGAAGCCCTCGCAAAGCCGCGCATTCAGCGTATGGGCGCCGTGTATCGCATCCTCGCGTGCGGCGAGGCCTGCTTCGGTCGGCGCGATGATCCAGGCGCGTCCGTCCGCGGGATCAGGGTGGCGTTCGATGAGCCCGGCGCGATTCATCCGGTCGATCAGGCCCGAAAGGGCGGCGGCTCCAAGATCGAGCTTCTGCCCGAGTTGGGCCATGGGCGTGCCCCGATCGGGAGAAAGTGCCATCAGTAAGCCCGCACGTGCCGGCGTTTTTCCCTCTACGTCACCCTGTACAGCCATCTGCACACGGCGCTGCGCGACATTCAGCAGGTAGATGAACCTTCGATGGGGGATCGGCGCTTCGCGGCTTTCCATACGACTCAGTCCGGTATTTACTTCGTATGCGTAATACATACTTCGCGTACGAAGTAAATACCGGAAGCGGCGGCGGCGGCGGATGAACGGTTGCAGATGATCAGTCCGAAGCCATTCATCTGCGGTTCAGCGATTTTATGACTACACTTGTAGTCGTAAATGGATTACGACTGTAATCGTGAAGTGATCGGACAAGGGGAGTAGCGCCGATGAACGAGCGTATCAGCGAAGCGGAACATGCGGTGATGGAGGTGCTGTGGGACGAAGCCCCGCTCACCGCCAGCGAGGTGCATGAGCGTATCGACCCGGCGCGCGGCTGGAGTGATCGGACCGTCAAGACCATGCTATCGCGGCTGCTTGGCAAGGGTGTTCTGGCCCATGAGGAGGACGGCCGGCGCTATCTCTACCGCCCCACGGTTGCGCGCGAGGACTATGTCGCGGTCGAATCGCGCAAGCTTGTCGACAGGCTGTTCGGTGGCCGAGTCTCACCGCTGGTGGCGCATCTCGCCGATCGCGATGAGCTCAGCGACGAAGACATCGCCGAGATCGAAGCCCTTTTGAAGGCGCTCAAGTCATGACCGCATGGATCGTGGAAACGCTCGTCGCGACGACCATCCTCATGGTCCTCGTCCTTCTGGTCCGCGGGCATGTCGCTCGCATGCTTGGTGCACGCACCGCCTATCTGCTCTGGCTGCTCCCGGCGCTTCGGATGGTGTTGCCACCGCTGCCCGAGTCGGTCGGCCCCGCGCCGATCGCGCAGTTGCCCGTGATCGTCGATTTCTCGATGATCGAGGCCGTCGAGGCGGCGCCGGTCACGCCCGAAAGCGGCATCGCCTGGGGTACGCTGCTGCTCGCGGTCTGGCTCACCGGCGCGCTCTGCTATTTCGGTTGGCACCTCGTCGCCTATCGCCGCTTCGTCGGCAATGCGCTCAAGCGTGCGACGCAACTTCCCGAATTCGACCGCGCGGGGATCGAGGTTTGCGCGAGCGAGGCGGTCGACGGGCCGTTTGCCACGGGCATCTTCATGCCGCGCATCGTGCTGCCCTTCGATTACCGGCATCGCTACAGCGCCGACGAACTGCGCCTCGCGCTGACGCATGAATGGGCGCATCACAAGCGCGGCGACCTGTCGTTCAACTATCTCGCGCTCGCGATGCTGTCGCTGCACTGGTTCAATCCGATCGCGCACCGCGCCTGGCGCGCCTATCGCGCCGATCAGGAACTGGCGTGCGACGCGATCGTGCTGGCCGGGGCAACCGCCGACGAGCGCCATTCCTACGGTTCGGCGCTGGTCAAGTCGGCCTGCCGCCGCACTCCCGTTGCCGCATGTGCGCTCAATCCGCGCAACCAGCTCAAGACGCGGCTGCGGATGATGCGCGACATGCATGAGCGAACGGTCGCGGGGCGTGCGCTCGCGGTGGCGCTGGTCGGCGGCGGACTTGCGCTGACGGCGTCAGGTGGCATCGCGGCAGAGACGACGCGCGAGATGGAAACCACGCTGCGTCACGCCGTGGTCGAAAAGACCGCGATGCTGCAGGTTGGCGTCGTGCCGCTGCCCCCGTCGGTCGTCGCGCCCGAGCCCGCCCCGGTACCCGAGGCGCCCGCTGCACCGGCAGCGCCCGCGGCTCCCGCTGCAGCTGCTGCCCCAGCGGAACCGGCAATCGCGGTTCCGGTCCCTCCGGTGCCGCCTGTTCCCGCGACGCCTCCCGTGCCGCGCTTCGTCTGGCATGACCAGGAATGGCAGCAGGAGGTCGACGAGGCGATGCGCGAGGCCGACAAGGCGCGCCGCGAGGCGATGCGCGAAGCGCGCGAGGCACATCGGCTTGCGGCCGAGGCACTGCACGACCAGCCGCGCATCAAGATCGTGCGTATGACGGGCGCCCAGTGCAAGGAGAAGGACAAGCCCGAGCGCACGGTCGAGACGCGCACCAACGTGATCAACGGCAAGAAGCAGGAGTTTTCGATGGTGCGGATATGCGTGCCGCAGATCGATGCCGCCCACATTCGAGCCAGTCAGCTCGAGGCACTAACCTCGGCGCGTGAAAGCATCGCCGCGGCGCAAGGCTTCGACGCCGAGCACCGCAAGCAGGTGCTTGTGTCGATCGACGCGCAGATCACGCGACTCCGTCACCGTGACGAGAATTGAGACCATTGGGAGGGAGTGAAGTATGAAGGTGGTGGAACTGGCGATGCGGAGCCTGGCGACGGTCGTGCTGGCGGCCTTGCCCGCAATCGTCATGGCGCACGAAGGCCATGAGGAAGCCAAGGTCGAAAAGCGCGTGGTGATCGTCAAGCGCGGTGATGGCGGCAAGGTCGTTGACGACGCGCATGTCGACGCTGCGATGGCCAGGTGCAAGGCCGAGGGTCAGGAAGTCCAGACCGACGTCCAGACCGAGACAGAGGGCAAGAAGCAGCGCACGCGGATCATGATCTGCGGCAAGGCCGACGCGGATACGCTTACCGCACTCGAAAAGGCGCGCGGCGAGCTGGCCGAGGAACAGGGGCTGAGCGAGGAGCATCGGGCCAAGGCGCTCGCAACGCTCGACGCCGAGATCGCGCGGCTGAAAGCCGAACGTACGCCGAAGAACTGAAGGTCCACGGGCCGATCCGGTCGGGCGGAACCTTGCAGGAGGTTCCGCCCGATCTTGTTTCTGCACAGGAACATGCCACATGAGGGGCATGAACGAGTTCCCGACGGGCGAGGCGATGAAACTGACGCCGCTGGTGCGCCGCGTGCTCGCGCCCAATCCGTCCCCCTACACATATAGCGGCACCCAGACCTATATCGTCGGCCGTGGCCGTGTCGCGGTGATCGACCCCGGTCCCGACGATCCGCGCCATATCGAGGCGATCCTGCGCGCGACGGCAGGTGAAGAGATCGGCTTCATCACCTGCACGCATACGCATCGCGATCACAGCCCGGCCTCTCGCCCACTGAAGCAAGCGACGGGCGCCGAGATCGTCGGCTGCGCGCCGCTGGTGCTCGACGACAATGGTCCGCGCGCCGACGAGGCATTCGACCGGGGCTATGCCCCGGACCGCATACTCGCCGATGGCGAAGCTATTGCAGGCGAGGGCTGGACGCTTCGGGCGGTTGCCACGCCCGGGCACACTTCAAACCATCTCTGCATCGCGCTTGTCGAGGAAGGCGCGCTATTCACGGGCGATCACGTCATGGCCTGGTCGACCAGTGTGGTTTCGCCCCCCGATGGCGACATGGCCGCCTATATGGCGAGCCTCGAACTGCTGATGGGACGCGAGGGGGACCGGATCTATTATCCCGCGCATGGCGATCCGATCGAGCGCCCGCAGCGCTTCGTGCGCGGACTGCTCGGCCACCGCAAGCAGCGCGAGGGGCAGATATTGCGGTTGCTGGGCAAGGGCGCCGGCGAGATCCCCGTGATGGTCTCGCACATGTACAAGGGTCTCGACCCGCGCCTTACGGGGGCTGCGGGGCGTTCGGTGCTCGCGCACCTCATCGACCTGCGTGACCGTGGCGTGGTTCGCGAGCATCAGGATGGCTGGGAGCTGGTTGCGGCATGAAACCACTGGGCAAGTGGCTGATCGCGATTGCCTTCGCAGTCGCGCTGGGGCTTGGCGCGCTGCTGCTGATGCAGCGAACCTGGGAAAAGCGCTGGCAGGGCGATGTCGAGACGATCGCAGCGTCGAGCCTTCAGGGGTTGCGCGAGCAGAACCGGCTCTCGGCGTTCGCGGCGCGCTTCGTCGCTGTTGTCACCTCCGAGCAGAGCCGTTTCGGGCTGAGCGCGAAGAAGACGCTTATCATGCCGGGCATGGTCCGTTACGAGGTGGACCTGTCGAAGCTGCAGCAACGTGACGTGGCTTGGGACGAGGCGACAAGGACGCTCACCGTCACGCTTCCGCCCGTCGAGATCGCGGGGCCGCAGGTGGATATGCGCGCGATCCAGGAGTATGATGGCGGCGGAATCCTGCTGGCGCTGACCGACGCGGAAAAGGTGCTCGACACCGCCAACCGCAAGGCGGGCCAGGACGAGCTCATGCGGCAGGCGCGCGAGGCGGTGCCGATGAAGCTCGCACGCGATGCCACGCGCCGCGCCATCGCCAACAGTTTTTCTATGCCTTTGAGGGCCGCGGGCGTAGAGGCCACGGTCGTAGCGCGCTTCGGCGACGAGGAATCCGGGAGTTAAGCAAGATGGATGCACGCAACGGTATCGGTGGAAGCCTGACAGGGCTCGATCTGAGGTCGGAGATCGACCGCCTGCGCAAGGAGCGCCACGCCGTCATTCTCGCGCATTATTACCAGACGCCCGAGATTCAGGATCTTGCCGATTTCGTCGGGGACAGCCTCGATCTTTCGCGCAAGGCCGCGGAGACGTCGGCAGACGTTATCGCCTTTTGTGGCGTGCGCTTCATGGCCGAAACCGCGAAAATCCTCTCGCCTCAGAAGACCGTGGTGCTGCCCGACATGGATGCGGGCTGCAGTCTCGAGGATTCATGCCCGCCCGACAAGTTCAGGGCGTTCCGCGAGGCGCATCCCGATCATATCGCGCTGACCTACATCAACTGCTCGGCCGAGGTTAAGGCATTGAGCGACATCATCGTCACGAGCTCTTCGGCCGAGAAGATCCTGAGCCAGATTCCCAAGGAGCAGAAGATCATCTTCGGCCCCGACAAGCATCTCGGCGGCTATCTGTCGCGCAAGTTCGGGCGCGAGATGCTGCTCTGGCCGGGCGTGTGCATCGTCCATGAGGCCTTCTCGGAAACCGAGCTGCTCAAGCTCAAGGCGCAGCATCCCGGCGCGCCCGTCGCGGCGCACCCCGAATGCCCACCGCACGTGCTCGATCACGCCGACATGGTCGGCTCGACCAGCGCGATCCTCGAATTCGCCAAGACGACGCCGCATGACGTGGTGATCGTCGCCACCGAGCCGCACATCATCCACCAGATGGAAAAGGCGGTGCCCGAAAAGACCTTCATCGGCGCGCCCGGTGCGGACGGCAACTGCAACTGCAACATCTGCCCCTATATGGCGCTCAACACGATGGAGAAGCTCTACATCGCGCTGCGCGACCTCGAGCCGCGGATCGAGCTGGATGAAGAGGTCCGCCTGCAGGCGAAGAAGTCGCTCGACCGGATGCTGGCGATGGCATCGTCGACGGTCGGCATGGGCGACCTCGGCGCGCGGGTGACCGGCGATTAGCTTCACTGTCATTCCCGCGAAAGCGGGAATCCATACAGTCTCCGGATCGGCCGCTGGCATCGTCTGGATTCCCGCTTTCGCGGGAATGACATGGCGGCTAGGGGAGGGGCCATGTCCTTCTCTCTGCCCGATTTCGACCTCGATGCCTTCGTCACCGCGACGCTGGCAGAGGACCTTGGCACGGCCGGTGACATCACCTCCGAGGCCGTCATTCCCGCCGACGCCATGTTCGATGGCGTGATGGACAGCCGCGAGGCGGTGACCGTTGCGGGCCTGCCGATCGCGGTCGCCTTTTTCCGGCGCCTCGATCCGGCGGTCGAGATCGAGCTGCTGGTACAGGACGGCGATCGCGTTTCGGCGGGCAGCGATCTGATGCGGCTCCGGGGCAAGGCGCGCGCGATGCTCACCGCCGAACGCTCAGCGCTCAATACCGTCCAGCACCTGACAGGCATCGCGACGATGACACGGCAATATGTCGACAAGATCGCGGGGACGGGGGCAACCCTGCTCGACACGCGCAAGACCATCCCGGGGCTTCGTGTGATCGAGAAATATGCGACGCGCATGGGCGGCGCGACCAATCACCGCATGGGGTTGTGGGACGCGGCGATGATCAAGGACAATCATGTAGCGGTTGCGGGCGGCGTGGCTGAGGCGGTGCGCCGCGCCAGGGACGCCAGGATAGAACGCATCATCGTCGAGGTCGACCGTGTCGATCAGGTCGAGCCAGCGCTGGCTGCAGGGGCGACACACCTGCTGCTCGACAATATGGACCCGCCGACGCTGCGCGGTGCGGTGCGGCTGGTCGGGGGACGCGTGCCTACCGAGGCATCGGGGGGTGTCCGGCTCGACACGATCCGTGCGATTGCCGAAACGGGGGTGACCTATATTTCGGTCGGGCGGCTCACCCAGTCGGCGCCCGCGGCGGATATCGGCCTCGACTTCGCCAATGCGTGAGGCGCTGCTGGCGCTTGCGGGCCTGGCTTCGCTGCTGCCCGCCGTCGCGCATGCGCAGGCGCTCACATGCACGCCGTCCGCGGGTCCGGAGCGGCCGCGTCCGGACGGACCGACCGCCGACCAGCCCAAGCGCGACATCCCGATTGGCAGCTATACGCTCGCGCTCAGCTGGTCGCCCGAATATTGCCGCGGCAAGCGCAGCAGCGCGCGCGACCGCTTCCAGTGCGGCGGCGCCAACCGTTTCGGCTTCACGCTGCATGGCCTGTGGCCCGATGGCCATGGCAAGGAATGGCCGCAATATTGCAAGTCCGCGCAGATCCTCTCGCCGCGCGTCATCCGGGACAATCTGTGCGCGACACCCTCGGCGCAGCTGATCCAGCTCGAATGGGCCAAGCACGGCACCTGCATGACGACGCGCCCCGAACGCTATTTCGCCGAGGCGCGCACGCTCTATGCGCGCATCCGTTATCCCGACATGGCCGCACTGGCGCGGCGCCCGAACCTGACTGCGGGCCAGTTCGCCGCCGCATTTGCCACGGCCAATCCGGGCCTGCGCGCCGACATGATGCGCGTCACCGCCACGCGTCGCGGCTATCTGGACGAAATCTGGCTGTGCCTCGATCGCAACCGGAAGCCCGCGCGCTGCCCGGCACATCAGGGCGGGTTACCGGCGGGTGCGAAACTGCGGATCGAACGCGGCGGTTAACCGTCGATGATCACCGTTCCGGGGTGATGCTTGTCGAGGTGCTTCCTGATGATCTTCAGGTTGCGCGAGTTCGATCGATAGAAAAAGTCGAAGGCATCGCCCACCAGCGGGATCGCGCCCAGCAGCGTGTCGATGCCGACATTGGCGGCCATGCGCGTAATCTGGAATTTGGACATGCCGAGGTTGCGCGCTTCCCAGACGAGCCACGCGCCCATCGCCGCAGTAACCACGTCGCCGACCACGGGCACGAGGCCCACGATCGAATCGAGTCCCACGGGCCGGTTCAAGCCGGGAATCACGAAGAGCCGTTCAAGCAGCGCCTCCATCGCCTCGACGCGCTTGCGTACCGAGGCAGGGTCGCGCCCCATAGCGGGCAGCGCGCCGGCAATGGCTTCGAACTGATCGGGGGAAACACGCATTCGTCGATGGCTCCAAAGGGGTCCAGATCCGAATATGGGGCGCGCTATTCCTTCAGCAAGTGGTTGAGCGGGTGGGCCGCGCGCGCATTGGGGCGGAAACCCTGCAGACGCGGCCGCACGAGCGACCAGCGCACCGGGCTCGCGATCGGGATGAAAGGCGCGTTGACCGAATAGGCCGCGTCGGCTGCGCTCAGCTTGACCGACCGTTCGGCCAGGCTGAACGCGGTGCGCGATTCGGCGAGTGCGGTATCGCCGGTCTCGCCGCAGGGCAGGCGGTGGGCGCAGGACAGCCGCGTCAGGTACCAGGTCGCGCTGTCATTGGGCGCCACTTCGTCGATCAGCCGCAGATCGGCGCCGGCATCTTCGGCGACGCGCTCGGCGATGATACCGATCCGGCCAAGGTCCATCGCCAGCCGCGCGAACAGCAGCCGGCTGCCCGCGCCGGCGGGCAGCGCCATCCGCAGCCGTGGAAAGGCGGCATTGTTTCCGCGCCATGCTGCGACGCGCGCGCGTGCGATCGCGAGGCGCTCATCGCGGTCGAGCAACGCCCAGTCGGGCTGCGCGGGCGGCGCGGCGAGATCGAATTGCGCGGGTACGATCGTCTCGACGGGTCTCCAGCCGGGCACGTCGAAGGCACGGACCAGGGCTGAACGGTCGATCGCCATCGCGATCGCGGCGCGGTTTTCGGCGGTAGCGAGGAAACCGTCGCTCGCAACCACCGCAAGCCCGAACAGACCCGGTGCCGGATCGAAGCGGAGTTGCGCATTGGGCGGATTGATCACGCGCGCATAGGGCAGGTCGGCGATGCGGCCGCCGAGTACCAGGTCGGCCAGTTCGCGATCATAGCGCGCGACCGCAGCTGTCGCGCGTTCTCCGCGCAACCGTACGGGGTAGCGCGCCTGCGCGGTGGCCGGCTCTTCGGGATCGACGATCGGACTGAGCAGCGCCACGGCACCGCGGTGCTCGGCCAGCCGGAATGGGCCACCACCCGACTTGCTCGACAGCAGCGCCATTTCGGGCTGCGCGAGCAGTGCCAGAAATTGCGGGCGAGGATGCTTCAGGCGGATCTCCAGGATGTTCTCGGTCACCGGGATGATCGCATCGACCGCTGCGAACAGGCGGGAAAGCCGATGCCCGGCATTGGGCGCGACGAGCCGGCGCAGTGCGCGCGCCAGATCGCTTGCGACGATCGGCCGGCCCTCGCGCCATTCGGCGCGGCGCAGCCTGAAGATGTAGCTGCGGCCGTCATCCGAGACGATCCAGCGCTCCGCGAGCCCCGGTTCGATCTGCCCCGCGGCGTCGAAGGCGACGAGCCCCTGCGCTGTTGCGAGCCGAAGCACCGCAGAGGGCGTGGCGTCGCTGGTATCGAGCGCGGGCTCAGGTCCGATCGCGACGACGCTGACGGGGCCATCCGAATTCCCGCCGCCACAGGCCGCGAGCGCCAAGCTGGCAAGAACGGAAAGGAGGGCGCGTCTCGTCACGCAACGGGTCTAGGTTGGCAGGACTTTCCTGCCAACCCCGTAACATACCGAACCCGTCCTGGATCAGCCGACGAAGGCGCGCTCGATGACGTACTGGCCCGGATTGTTGTTCGAGCCCTCGGTAAAGCCGCGCTCGTCGAGCATCGCCGCGGTCTCCTTGATCATCGCCATGCTGCCGCACAGCATCACGCGATCGGTCTCGGGATCGAACTGCTTGGGGCCCGCGAGCGGGCCCTCGAAGATCTTGCCGTTCTCGATCAGCGTCTCGATGCGCCCGGTCGTGCGGAACTCCTCGCGCGTCACCGTCGGCACATAGGTGAACTGGAGCAGCGCCTGGTCCTGCACGAGCGGATCGCCCGCCAGCTGCGCCTCGAGTTCGTCGCGGAACGCAAGGTCGGACACGCGGCGCACGCTATGGACAAGCACGATCTGGTTGAAGCGATCGTAGATCTCGGGGTCGCGGATGATCGAGAGGAAGGGCGCAAGGCCCGTGCCCGTCGAGAGCAGGAACAGCCGCTTGCCGGGGAGCAGCGCGTCGGCGACGAGCGTGCCCGTCGGCTTGCGGCCGAGGAAAAGCTGGTCGCCCGGCTGGATCAGCTGGAGCTGCGACGTCAGCGGGCCGTCGGGCACCTTGATCGACAGGATTTCGAGTTCCTCGGCATAGGCCGGGCTGGCGATCGAATAGGCGCGCAGCAACGGGCGCCCGTCGGCGGGCAGGCCGAGCATCACGAACTCGCCCGAGCGGAAGCGGAAGCTCGCGGGGCGCGTAATCGTGAAGCTGAACAGATGCTCGTTCCAGTGACGCACGCTCACCACTTCCTCGACGGACAGGCTGGCCGAAGGTGCGATCAACTGTGCACCGGCGTTACGGTCGCTCATTCCTCAAACACTCTCAATTGGTCAAAAACAGCGTAATCCCGGCACGCCTTCGCGATCGACGCCGGGCAGGCTCCGAGGGCGCCGTCGATACAGCCTCTCCGGGAAGGATCAACGTAAGAATTGTTTGGGCGCCCATAGACCGATCCATATCGGCGTGCAATCATTAATGCGATTGGTTCGCAATAGTGCTCTAGTCGCCGCCCGCCCGGTCGCTCAGCCGAAGGAAGCGCCAGGCGGCATCGCGCTCGGCGTCGCTTTCAAAGGCCTCGTCGGGTGCCGGCGCGGTGCCGAGCATGTGCATCAGCGCCCACAGCGCGAAGCGCCGGCCGGGGTCGCGTTCGGTGCCGAAGTCGATGGCAAGCGCCTCATGCCCGCGCGCCAGCGCCTCTTCCGACACGTTGTCGAGATCGTCGGTGCCGAAATAATGACGGAGCAGCGCGTCGAAATCCACGGCGCGGTCCTAGAGCAGCGAGCCCATATCGGCATTGCCCCGCAACGGCGCCGATACAGGAGGCTGGTCGACCTCGGGGATCGCAGGCGCGGTGGTCCAGCCCAGATTGGGCAGCGTCAGCGTGCGCTTGCCCGAAAGATCGACGCGCGCAACGAGCAGGCCGCGGGATTCGATATAGCTGAGCAGGCGGCGGACACGGCCCGGCGAGCGCGTGCCATAGACCTCGGCAAGCTCGGTGTCGGAGGGGCAGGGGAGCCCTTCCTTGGCGGCGCGCGCGATCAGCAGGAAGGCGCCGAGCATGTCTTCGGGCAGCTGGTTCGCCAGTTCGAGCGCCTCGGCCCAGCTCTCGTCACCCTCGTCGAAGATGCCCGCGCGGGCCATTGCGAGCCGCTTGCGGAACTGCGCGAGGTCGAGGCCCGCGTCGCCTAGCTGGCGCATGCGGCAGCGCAGCCCGAAATCCTGAAAGAGCACCGCGGCGGTACGATAGGTCGCATCGGGATCGGCGACGATCTCGGCAAGCACCGTCGCGATGATCGCGGCGCGCTCGCCTTCCTCCATCTGCGGCCCTGCCGGGGCCGGCGTTGCAGGCGCGAGGATGGGGCGCGCGATCGAACGGATCAGATCCTCCGACGTGACGCGCGGCGGCGGGGGTGGCGGG
>NZ_JBYSXE010000023.1:0-58386 GCF_058781925.1 Sphingobium sp. FW306-1B-F04DB
GAACATGCCCTACGACAAGTTCGTGCTGGCAACGGGCAGTCATCTCTTCCAGCCGCCGGTGCCCGGTCTCGCGGATCATGCCTTCAACGTCGATCAGTTCGAGGACGCGCGCACGCTCGAGGCACATCTGACGTCGCTCGCAGGCCGTCCTGAAACCGTCGCGCGCAACACCGTGGTGGTGGCCGGCGGCGGCTTCACCGGCATAGAGACGGTTGCCGAGATGCCCGAGCGTCTGCGCGCGATTCTGGGCGCCGACGCGGCCATCCGCGTCGTTGTTGTCGAGCAGGCGCCGCATATCGGCCCTGACCTGGGTCCCAATCCCCGGCCGGTGATCGAGGAGGCGCTGGCCGAGTGCGGCGTCGAGATCATCACCGGCGCGGCGGTCACCGCGATCGGCGCCGACAGCGTCACGCTCTCGTCCGGCGAACGCATCGAGACCAACACCGTCGTCTGGACCGCGGGGGCGCGCGCCAACCCGCTCGCGGCCCAGATCCCGGGTGAGAAAGACCGTTTCGGCCGGGTGACCGGTGACGCCTTCCTCCGTGCGCCGGAAGCTGAGGACGTCTTTGTCACCGGCGACGTCGTGCGCGCGGCAACCGATGACCTCGGCAATGTCGCGGCCATGTCGTGTCAGCATGCCCAAAGCCTGGGGCGCGTCGCCGGCCACAATGCGGCCGCCGAACTGGTTGGATTGCCGCTGCACCCGTACAGCCAGCCCCGCTACGTCACCTGCCTCGACATCGGTCCGTGGGGCGCGCTCTTCACCGAAGGGTGGGACCGCCAGGTCAAGCTGACGCGCGAGACCGGCAAGGCCGTGAAGCGGGAGATCAACACGCAGTGGATCTACCCGCCCGCCGCCGATCGCGACGCGGCCTTCGCCATCGCCAACCCCGATCACGTCATCGTGGCGGCATAAAGGCATCCATCGCCCTGGCCGGCCACAGCCGGCCAGGGTCATGCCCGGCTTTATCGACCGTTTCGGTGAGATCCGGCGCCGGCACGGCTCGCGCCGATCAACCGACCATAAGGAGATGTCCCGAACCGAAGGAGTCTATGCGACCGGCTTACCGCCGGCGCGGAACCGACGGGCCAGCCACTGATCTACCGATAGGGGGCCGGAGCCGCCCAGCACGAGAGCCGCGAGTCCGGCCAGGTAAAGAAGGTTCGTTTCGTAGCCCGGCTGCCCAAAATGCGCGCCCGTCGCAGTCACCGACAGGAGTTTGATCGAGCTGAATCCATTGGGGAGGTGGACCGTGAAAATGGCACCCAGCAGCACGATCGCCATCGGAATGCTTGTCAGGGCAACGGCCGCGCCGAGCAGGATCGTCAGTCCTCCAAACAATTCGACGAGGACGGTCAGCCAAGCCATCACCTCGGGAAAGGGCGTGCCGATTGCGTGAAGGATGTCGGCGAATGATCCAACACCGCGCCCCAGCTTGGCGAGGCCGTGCGCCATGAACCCGTAACCGACGATCAGCCGAAGCGGCATCGGTGCCCATCGGGCGGCGAAGCCTCCCGACATTTCACAAAACTGGTCTCGTACAAGCATGCCGTATCGTCCTTGTTGTGTTTTCGAGAGAATTCGGCCGGACGGTCAGCGAAATTGCATTCCGGGCTCCGCATCAAATTGGCCCGCGACCCACCTGAATGCCCGCCGTCGTCGCACAGCGAGCACGTCACGGCTCGGGATCGAGTACCACGACCATCTTGCCGCCCGCCTCGTTCGCCTCCATCAGCCGATGCGCCTCGCGCACCTCGTCGAAGCCGAACACGCGCGCTGGCTTCACGTCGAGCCGACCGGCCGCCGCATCCTGCGCGATCTGCGCCAGCGGTACGTCCGACGGCGGAAAGCCCGGCGTGCCGAACACGAAGCTGCCGAAGAAGGTCAGGTAAACGCCGCTCGCCATCTGGAGCAGCGGGTTGAAATCGGGGATCGGATCGAGGCCGCCCATCAGCGCCGCCACCTTCGCGCCGGTGGGGAATTCGCCGCCCGGACATGACTTGACGATGCCGACGCATTCGATGCCCGAAACCGGTGCCGCCTCGGCCCATTCGCCGCGACGCATGTGCATCTCGGCATGGTTGATTCCGAACGCCTTGATCTCGATCACCACATGGCCGGCGAGCGGTTCGGGTTCGGGAATGTCGCGATAGGTCAGCACGTCGAGGCCGCCGAATCCGTCAAGAACGATAGCGCGCATGGTTTGTCTCCTTGGGTCGCTGAGGGCGGGCGCGGGGCGAGGGTGGCCCGCGCCCTTGGGGGAGGTCAGGCGAAGAAATCCCGGATTTCAGCTGCGATTGCGGCGGCGTGGGTTTCCAGCGCGAAATGGCCGGTGTCGAAGAATTTCACGCGCGCCTCGGGCATGTCGCGCTGGAACGCCTCGGCGCCGGGCGGGAGGAAGAAGGGATCGTTGCGTCCCCAAACCGCCAAGAAGCGCGGCTTGTGGGTGCGGAAATAGGCCTGGAAGTCCGGGTAGAGCGCGACGTTGCTCTTGTAGTCGCCGAACAGGTCGAGCTGGACGTCATCTGCACCGGGTCGCGCGAGATAATGATCGTCGAGCGTATAACCGTCTGGCGAAAGGACCGATGTGTCGGCCACACCGTGCGAATATTGCCAGTAGGTCGTCTCGGGCGTGAGCAACGCGCGCAACGCCTCGCGGTTGGCCGCCGACGCATCCTCCCAATAGGCGCGGATCGGGTTCCAGCCGTCGCTGAGCCCTTCGACATAGGCATTGCCGTTCTGGGAGACGATGCCCGTGATGCGCTCGGGATGGTGGATGGCCAGCCGGAAGCCGGTCGGCGCCCCGTAATCGAACACATAAACCGCGAAGCGATCGAAACCCACGATCTCGGTGAAGCGCTCGATCGTGTCGGCAATCGAATCGAAGCTGTTGGTTTTGGGAGCACCTGACTGGCCGAAGCCCGGCAGATCAGGCGCGACGATGTGGAAGTGGTCCGCCAGCAGCGGGATCAGATCGCGGAACATGTGGCTGGAGCTCGGGAAGCCGTGGAGCAGCAGCAGCTTGGGCGCGCCGGCTTGCCCGGCCTCGCGGTAGAATACGCTGATGCCGTCGACGTCGGCAGTGCTGAAACGTACGGTCATGGCAAATCTCCATATTGAGGCCGCCCGCGCCTTTGCGGGCGGGGTTGAGGACTCAGGCGGCCTCGCGGGCACCGACATGTGGAAAGTCGATCTCAGTCTTCAGGGCTTCGTTGACGTAGTTGGTGAAGACGTTGAGGGCGACATGGGCGATTACCTCGACGATTTCGGCGTCCGAGTAGCCGGCGACCTTGATTGCGGCGATATCGGTCTCGCTGACCTGGCCGCGCTCACGGGCGAGTTTGGCGGCGAAGCGGACGGCGGCATCGGCGCGCAAATCGTTCGAGGCGCCACTGCGATTTGCGGTGATCTCGGCATCGTCGAGCTTGGCGACGATGCGGAACAGGTTTGGCACGGTGCCAACCTGCCGTTTGATGGCGGCGAGATGGGGCTGTGCTTCCGCGGGCGCATCTTCGATGATCGGGGTGGGGATACGGGACATTGGGGGCACTCCTCTTTGGGACGGGCCCTCATCGGCCCGACGGCGCGGCCGCAGGTCTCGGTATTGCCCGTGTCATGTCCTATCAGGCGGCGGATGCCGTGCGCGATGGCACTCTGGCGCCGGTCCTGAGCAACTGGGCACCGCCGCCGATCCCCGTCCAGCTTGTTCACGCCCCGCACCAGCACCAGCCCCTGAAGCTCCGCGCGTTTCTCGACTTTGTGGCGCCGAGACTGCAGGAAAGGCTGCGGGTTATTGCCGCAGGTTTTGAGCAAGCTGACAGGCTTGGCGATGCGTGATCGCGAGGAGCCGTCTGCCCCCCAGGTCACCCTACCGGGCATCGTCGGCCGCTGTGGTCGCCTGTCGCCGATATTGTGCCGGCGTCACGCCCATATGGTTCTTGAAGGCGCGCTGAAATGCGGCCTCCGACTGATAGCCCACGGTGTCCGCGACCGCACCGGTCGATGAAGAGGATTTCCGTAATTCGTTGGCCGCCAGGGTCATTCGGATATCGGTGAGCAAATCGACGGCGGACCGGCCCAGGCTCTGCTGAAACTGGCGAATGAACGTCGCGCGTGACATGTTGCAGAGACCCGCCAGTTCGGGAAGCGTCCAGGCCCGTGCGGGGGCGTTGAACAGCGCCGAAAGCGCCGGCGCCAACCGTGGGTTCCCCGCAAGCGCGAGCAATCCGTCCGCACCCTGAGCGGCTTCGCCCGCGAGGCGCAGGACAAGCGCGAACATGGCCGTCGACAGCGCGTTCAGCATTGCGCGCCCTCCCAAATGCTCGTCGGCTGATTCCATCCGCATGAGCCCGACCAGCCCGGCGAGTTGAGCACCCGTTCCCGGCCGCGCCGTTTCAGCGCTCCGCTCGGCCGCACTCACCACCAGCTGCGGCGGCAGATAGGAGCGCATCAGCCTTTCGTGCGCCGGCGACAGCACAAAATGCCCGCAGAGCATGTCCAGTCGTTCGCCGGCACCGTCATTCTCGCTGATCGTCACCGCCGATCCGAGGCGCTCGCGGTTCGTGGCGGGCGGCACGCCACTGCCGTCATGCAGAAAATGGGCGGTGCCGTGAGGCAACAGCACAATGTCGCCGGCGCTCAGTCGCCGCGACGACCCGCCTGCCGGATCATCGAGCACGACCGATCCGCCGAGCACAATGTGATAGGGCATTTCCCCGGCTAGCGCGGGGTCAAAGTCGACCCGCCACGGCGCTCCGAAGAAGCAGCGATAATCCACGCGGCCGCTGACGGGGATCATCTCCAGCAAGCGGCTCAGCCAATCCATGGGCTCCGTCATACATAACCTCACCAATGATACGATGGAGCATATTTATGAGCTCATCTGGAATTATCAAGCTCATCATGCAGATATAAATGACACTTACCGTCCAGGAAGGACGTCGCTCAAAGCAAGGAGTGTCCCCAATGTCTCGTATCCCTACCCCCGCCCTCGCGACCGCCACTGGCGAAACGGCCGAGGTCTATGCCCAGATCAAGAAGGCTGCTGGCAGCGTGCCCAACGCCTTCGCGACCATCGGTGCGCATGGACCGGCTGCGCTCAAGGCATGGCTGGCCGCGGAGGGTGTTCTGGCCGCCGGTTCGCTCAGCAAGCAGGATCAGGAGACGATCAAGCTGCTCGTGAGCGCGGTTGCGGGTTGTGATTATTGTGTCGCGGCGCACAGCCTGCTCGGCAAGATGACAGGTCTTCCGCAGGATGCGCTCAAGCAAATCCGTGTCGGCCAACCGACAGGCGACGCCAAGCGCGACGCCCTGATCCGCTTCGTCAATCTGCTCGCGGGCAGCAGCGGCACGATCGACGAGTATGAGTTCGCGGCGATCAAGGCAGTTGGTTACACCAACCAGCAATTGGTCGAGATCAGCCTGGCGATCGCGCTGACGGTGTTCACCAACGTCTTCAACCGGATCAACGACACCGCGATCGACTTCCCGGCGGTGCACTGATCGAACCATCACTGGTGACGGGCGTCGCCCCGGCGGCGCCCGGACACCGATCACTCATTTCAATCGACGGTCACACCGCGAGGTTCGCTCGCGGAACCCTCACGATCGCGTTCAGCAGGAGGAAATCATGAACTTCATCATCGACAAGCTCGCCCGGTCCGGCCTTCTGAAGCAGGACCTCGACTATCACCTCGTCCGCGCTTCCATGGTCATCATGTTCTTCTTCTTCGCCTACCAGAAGTGGTTCGAATATGAGGCCGAGGTGCTAATCCCCTTCATCAACAACGGTCCGCTGATATCCTGGATGTACCCGGTCTTCGGCATCCGCGGCGCCAGCACGTTTCTCGGCGTCGTCGAATCGACCACCTTCGCCCTGATCCTCGCCGGCTTCTGGAACAAGAAGGCAGGTGTGCTCGGCGCGCTCCTGTCGACCGCGACCTTCGTGGGGACGGTGACCATCATCCCGTTCATGCCAGACGGCTGGGCAGAGTCGGCCGGCGGCTTTCCGGCAATGGTTGGAAACATCCCCTTCCTGATGAAGGACGTCGTGCTCCTCGCCGTCTCGGTCTACCTGCTCAAGGAAGACGTGCAGCGGGCGCACGCCGCGGAGCGGCGCGTAAACGTCCCCGGCAGCAACCATGGCTATGGCTCCGGTCCCGCAGGGCTGGTGATAGACAACCCCGAAAGGAAATAGGAAAACCGGATCTGGTCGTGGCGGCCCCTGCGCCGCCACTCACATGGTGCTGCCGCTGCTCGAGACCGCGGTCGCCTTCCTTTCGTTGATCAGCCTGGTCGGCGACACAATGATCGGCATCGCTTGAGGCCAGTCTTCACTACCGATTTCTGGATACGGACGTCTCTGTAGGGGTGATGGTGCCCGGGGACGGAGTCGAACCGCCGACACTGCGATTTTCAGTCGCATGCTCTACCAACTGAGCTACCCGGGCCTGTTCCGTGGCTGCGGAAGCAGCGCCTATAGAGGCGCTCAGCGCTCCCTGTCCAGCCCGTTTTGGTCGTTTTCGTGAATTGTCTGATCGGCGGGGGGACCCGGGATGCGATAGCCGTCGCCGAGCCATTGCAACAGGTCGCGATCACGGCATCCGCGGCTGCAGAATGGCGCGTGTTCGGGTTGCGCGGGCTTGCTGCACACAGGGCATTGCCCGCGCCGGCTCCTAGGGGTGTTCGCTGCTGACATGTCCCCCCGATATGGCGATAGCGGCATCGGCACGCAAGATGACAGCAGCTCCGAGGCGGCGTTCGAGCGTTGCGATCCAGTGGGGGCGCGATTCGATGCACGCGATCATGGCGGGTGCCCCGGTCAGCGTACGCTCGCCGTGCCCCAATGCACGTTCGGCGCGGCGCAGCAGCGCGAGCCCCGCGGCGAGCGCCCGGTCCCCCTGCTGCAGCTCGGCGAGCGAGGCATGGGTGCGGCGTCGGACGATCTGGAGGAAGCCGAAACCGTTGACCGCGGTGCGCTCGAAGGGTTGTGGCAATTGCGCGTCCAGCGCCTCTGCTGCGGCGATTCGCGCGGCCTTGCCCTCGATTGTCGGCAGGTCGATCCCGATCGAGCCCGCAAGCCCCATGCGGCGGATCATTCGGCCCGCGGCGGCTGCGCCCGCAACCGCGAGCGCCTCCGGCGCAAGCGCGCCGTCGACATCGATCAGCGCCATCGCGGGGGTGAGCGAAAGACGCAGATTCCCTCCGGCAAAGCTCATCTCTCCGCGCTCGGCCTCTTCAAGCAGCTCGCTCCACCCCGCGGCTTCGAGCAGATCGGGGCCCATCGACGACAGCACGCGCACGGGATCGCCCGAAGCGGCGATCCGTTCCTCGAGCGTCGGGCCGGCGCGCTCGGGCGTGTCATCAGCGACGCCGCGCGCCTTGGCGAGCTTGGCGCGGCCGGGCTCGGGGATTCGGCCGCGCAGAATCTCGACGGTCAGCATCGCGCCTTCGGTGACGCGCGCGGGAATCGGCTCGAGCAGCACCTCCTCGCCCGATGCCAGCGTGACGAGGCCACGCCGCCCGGGAATGAGCTGACGAGTCAGCCGCCCGCGCGCAACCGCGCCCGCGCGCGCCTCATCACCGTCGCGTTCGATGTTCGCTTCGAGGATCGTGCCATTTTCGACAAGCGCGGCGCGCGTCTCGCCGATGCCCCTTTCCAGGAGCCATTCAGCCAAGGGGGTAGCCCGCCGCGGCCAGCAGCGCGCGTGTCTCGAACAGCGGCAGCCCGACGACCCCTGAATGGCTGCCGCCGAGGAAGCGGACAAAGGCCTCGGCACGCCCCTGGATCGCATAACCCCCCGCCTTGCCGTGCCACTCGCCGCTCGCGAGATAGGCTGTGATCTCGCTGTCCTCGAGCCGCTTGAAGGTGACGATGCTGGTCGAAAGCCGATGCCGTGCCTTGCCCTCGGCATCGATCAGCGTCACCGCCGAATGGACACGGTGACGGCGCCCCGAAAGCAGCTCGAGGCATGTGCGCGCGGTCGCCTCATCCTCGACCTTGGGCAGAATACGGCGCCCCGCGGCAACGACGGTGTCCGCAGCCAGGATCAACGCGCCGGCATGACGTGCCGCGACCGCGGCGGCCTTCTCTGCGGCGAGCCGCCCGGCATGCGGTGCGGGCAGTTCGCCCTTGAGCGGTGCCTCATCGACATCGGCAGGATCGATCGCGTCGGGCACGACTCCGATCCGCGCGAGCAGGTCTGCGCGGCGCGGGCTGGCGGATGCGAGGATCAGGCGCATGGGCCCCGTCCCCGGTGTCTTGTTGATTGCGGTTCCGGGCGGAAAACCGGTTCCCACTTTTCCTGAACCGCTTACTTGAAGCGATAGGTAATCCGACCCTTGGTCAGATCATAGGGCGTGAGTTCGACAAGCACTTCGTCGCCCACGAGGACGCGGATGCGGTTCTTGCGCATCTTGCCGGCGGTGTGACCGAGAATTTCGTGGTCATTCTCGAGCCGGACGCGGAACATGGCATTGGGGAGAAGCTCCACCACCTGCCCGCGCATTTCCAGAAGTTCTTCTTTCGCCATGTAGTCTCTTGTGCTGGATGCGGAAAAAAATCGCGCCGCCTTAGCGCCAATGGCGCCAAATTGGAAGCGGAAGCGGTTTGCACTCAGATATGCTTACCGGCACGCCCTGCAAGCTCGACCGCGTAGTGCCAGGCCACGCGCCCCGAGCGACTTCCGCGCGTCGTTGCCCACAGCAGCGCATCGGCCGGATCGAAGGCGAGGCCATGCAGCCGCGCATAGGTTTCGACGATGTCCAGATAGGTTTCCTGATCGCAATTGTGGAAGCCGAGGCTGAGCCCGAAGCGGTCGGACAGCGCCATGCGATCATCGACGACATCACGCGGATTGATCGCGCTCTGCTGCTCCTCCATCGCGCGCGGCACGATATGACGGCGGTTGGAAGTGACATGCAGTCGCGCATTGGCGGGCCGGGCCTCGGCGCCGCCCTCGAGCAGCGAGCGCAGGTGACGCGCCTCGCCGCCATTGTCGTCAAAGCCCAGATCGTCGATGAACAGCACGAAGGCGCGCCCCGCATCCGCGATCTGCGCGAAGAGCGCGGGCAACTCGGCAAGCCGGTCGCCCGGAACCTCGACCAGCGCAATATCGGCACCTTCTCCCTGCAGCGCACCGATCATACTCTTCACCAGCGCCGACTTGCCCATGCCGCGCGCGCCCCAGAGCAGCACGTCGTGCGCGGAATGGCCGGCAGCGAGACGGCGTCCATTCTCGAGCACTGCCGCCTTTTGCCCGTCGATCCCGCTCAATATGTCGAGCGGCAGCGGCTCGAAGGCGCGCGTCGCGGCGAGCGTGGCCTGACGCCAGACATAGGCAGGATGCACCGCTGCATCCGCGGCCTGCGGTAGCGGCGGCGAGAGGCGCTCGAGCGCTGCCGCAATGCGCGCGATGTCGTCTGCGTTGCCCGTCATGGGGTTGGGATAGGGTCAGCCGCGTCGCTGCTCAAGCGTGCATGTCATATTGCTTGAGCAGGT
This sequence comes from Sphingobium sp. FW306-1B-F04DB, assembly GCF_058781925.1. Classification (NCBI taxonomy): domain Bacteria; kingdom Pseudomonadati; phylum Pseudomonadota; class Alphaproteobacteria; order Sphingomonadales; family Sphingobiaceae; genus Sphingobium; species Sphingobium sp. FW306-1B-F04DB. Next base: position 9,501 of record NZ_JBYSXE010000023.1, read on the forward strand.
CGTAGAGTGTCGGCCGGCTGATGCCCAACAATCGCGCGGTGTTCGAGATATTGCCCTCGCAGCGTGCGAGCGCGCGCCGGATCGCCTTGCGGTCGGCACCCTCGCGCGCCGCCTTGAGGTTGATGACGTCGCCGCCCTGGTCCCCGCCCTCGCGCATGGGCAGGTCGAGATCGGCAGCGGCGACGAGCTTGCCGTCGGCCATGATCACCGCGCGCTTCATCCGGTTCTCGAGCTCGCGGACATTGCCCGGCCAGCCCCAGGCGTCGATCGCGGCGAGCGCATCCGGTGCCAGCCCCTTGACCTGCGGGTTCATCTCGCGCGCGAAGCGCAGCAGGAAATGTCGCGCGAGCAACGTCGCGTCGCCGGGCCGCTCGGCGAGCGCCGGAATGCGCACCACGATCTCGGCGAGGCGATAGTAGAGATCCTCGCGGAAACGCCCTTCGGCGATCATCGCCTCAAGATTCTGGTGCGTCGCGCAGACGATGCGCGTATCGACCGCGATCGGCTTGCGCCCACCGATGCGCTCGATGACGCGCTCCTGCAGGAAACGCAGCAGCTTGACCTGGAGCGGCAGCGGAATGTCCCCCACCTCGTCGAGGAAGAGCGTGCCGCCCTCAGCCAGTTCGATCTTGCCCTCGGTGGTCTTGATCGCGCCGGTAAAGGCGCCCTTTTCATAGCCGAACAGCTCGGCTTCGAGCAGGTTCTCGGGGATCGCGGCGCAGTTGATCGCGACGAACGCGCCGCGCGCGCGGCGGCTCGCGTGATGGACGCCCCGCGCGAGCAGTTCCTTGCCGGTGCCGCTTGCCCCCAGCAACATCACCGAGACATCGGCATTGGCGACGCGCTCGATGGTACGGGCGACCTTGAGCATCTCGGGTGCGGCGGTGATCATGCCGCCGAGCACGATCGCGTCTTCGCCGCCGGCTTCTGCAAGGCGCCGGTTCTCGGCCTCCAGCCGCTGGACGTGGAAGGCCCGGCCGACGATCAGCCCGAGTTCGTCGATATCGACGGGCTTCTGGTAGAAATCATAGGCCCCTTCCGCGATCGCGCGCAGCGCGCTTTCGCGCGCGCCGTGCCCCGAGGCGACGATGACCTTGAGATCAGGCTTGATCGCGAGCATCTCGGCGAGCGCAGCGAAACCCTCGCTCGTCCCGTCGGGATCGGGCGGAAGACCAAGGTCGAGCGTGACGACCGCGGGTTCCTCGGCGCGCAGCAGCGCGATCGCGTTCGCGCGGTCGCCCGCGGCGATCACCTCATAATCGTCATAGGCCCAGCGCAGCTGGCGCAGCAGCCCTTCGTCATCCTCGACGATCAGCAATTTGGGCTTGGGCGCGGTCATGGGGTCTCCAGCAGTTCAGTGGACGGGATTGCGGGGTGGGCAGCGGCGGGCAGCGTGATGGTGAAGACGCTGCCATGGCCTTGCTGGCTCTCGACATCGAGACGACCGCCCATCGCGGTGACGAGCGCGCGCGCTTCATAGGCACCGACACCAAAGCCGCCCTGCTTGGTCGAAGTGAAGGGCTTGAAGAGGTTCGCGCGTATGAATTCGGCGGACATGCCGATCCCCGTGTCGCGCACCTCGATCGCGACCTCATGGCCGTGATCGACGACATTCAGCGTGACCGGCTCGCTGGGCGGGCTGGCATCGATTGCATTCTGAAGGAGATGCGCAAGCGCCTGTTCGAGCCGGATGGGATCGGCAAGCAGCATCGGGTCGCCCGACACCATCGCCACGACCGGATGCTGCATCCGGCGCGATGCCGCCAGCGTTTCGACCATGCGCGCCGCGGAGAAGGGGCGCGGCTCTTCGGGACGCGCCTTGTTGTGCTGCGACAGGCGCGCGAGCAGGTCGTTCATCTTGCCAACGGAGGATTGCAGCGTCGCCACCATGTCCGCGCGGAATTCGGGATTGTCGGCATGGCGCTCGGCATTGCGCGCGACGAGGCTGAGCTGGCTGACCAGATTCTTGATGTCGTGCATGATAAAGGCGAAGCGGCGATTGAACTCGTCGAAGCGGCGCACATCGTTGAGCGCCTCCTCGCCGCGCGCCTCGGCCAGATAGCTCGCGACCTGTCTGCCAGCGAGACGCAAGAGGTCGAAATCCTCCCAATCGAGCTTGCGCGCGATGCGCGGCCGCTCAAGCAGCACCGCGCCCTGCAACCGATTGAAATGGACGAGCGGGACCAGCGCCCAGGCGCTGTTCTCGGCGAGCACCCATTCGGGGATCAGCGCCGCCTCGTCATCATCTATGTCGCCGCTCAAGCGCAGCGCGTCGAGCTCGACGATCCGGCCGGTGTTTTCGAGGAAGCGCACAAGGTCGGCTCCCGCGGCGCGCAGCGGCGCTTCCATCATCGGCCAGTTCATCCGCGCCTGCGGCACCAGCCCGCCGTCATCGGCTGGGACCAGCAACAGGCCGCCCGGCGAATCGGTGATGTCGGCGACCGCCTTGACGATGCGCTCGTCAAGCGGCGCCGCCTGCCCGGCCGGCCGGCCGAGCGTGTCGGTGAAACGCAGCCATTCCTCGCGATAATCGTAGCGGTGCGCAAAGAAATGCTTGGCGATCTTGACGTTGAACCAGGCGCGGAAGCGCGTCGAAGGGAGCAGGACGAGCGCCGCGACCGAAGTACCGACGACGAAGACGATCTGGATCAGGCGCACATGATCGCCGCCCAGCCAGGTCAGCGCGTTGGTGACGAGCACCACCGCCACCAGATAGCCGCCGATCGCGGCGAGCGAGAAGGACTGGAAGGCGACGGTGCGTGAGAGGCGCATCTGCCAATGGTCATTGCGGCGCACGGCCAGCGCGAGGACGGAGGCGAGCATCGCGGTCACCGCACCACGCATGGCGAGCAGTTCCACCGGCCAGTCGCCCGCGAGCCAGGCGAAGGTGTAGAGATTGAGATCATAGGTCCACATCACCGCCAGCGCGATCATCGGCAGCCGGATGCCCAGCCGCGCATCGGGCGCGGCGGCGGTGTAGAGATTGTGAACCAGCACGAGCGCCCCGATCGCGACCATCATGTGGAGCACGAGCAGCGAAAAGCGGATCGACGCGAGCGCGTCCGCGGCAGGCATGAAGACGAGCGGCACGAAATCGATCGCGATCATGCCGAGCCCGATCAGCGCAAGCACCGCATAAAGCATCGTCACAGTCAGCCGGCGATGATCGCGCCGCCCCTGTCGGAGCAGCACGAACATGAAGCCGAGCCATGCGAGGTTGCGCAGATTCTCGGTCAGTTCGGCCGTCATCGCCATCGGGCCCGCGGCCGCGACGGTGAATGCCCAGATCCCGGTCAGCGCGAGCGCGGTGGCGAGCGCGCGATGCGCCCCGGTAGCGACGCCCCGCCTGAGCTGCCACACGCACAGCGCGCCGAACAAGATCGCGGCGGCGGCGTGCGCCCATGTGCCGATGAGCTCGATCATCGCCAGCCCCACCTTAGCGCGCGCCTTCGGGCCAGAGGATGACCCGAAGCGTCTGAAGCAGGATGAGCAGATCGAGAAAGGGTGTGTAGTTCTTTGCGTAATAGAGGTCGTATTCGAGCTTGTGCCGGGCATCCTCCAGGCTCGCGCCATAGGGATAGTTGATCTGCGCCCAGCCGGTGATGCCGGGCTTCACCATGTGCCGTTCGGCATAATAGGGCAGCTTCTGTTCGAGACCCGAGACGAATTCGGGCCGCTCCGGGCGCGGGCCGACGAAGCTCATCTCGCCCTTCAGGACGCTCCACGCCTGGGGCAGCTCGTCGATCCGCGTGACGCGCAGCAGCCGGCCGACGCGGGTCACACGCGGATCATCCTTTTGGGCCCACACCGCCTTGCCGTCGCCTTCGGCATCGACGCGCATCGAGCGCAGCTTGATGATGCTGAAGTCCTGCCCGAACAGCCCGACGCGCGTCTGGCGGAAAAAGGCGGGCCCGCGGCTTTCGAGCTTCACCAGCAGTGCACCGATCACGATCAGCGGAGCGGCGAGCAGCAGCAGCAGCGCGCTTGCCGTAATATCGAACAGCCGCTTGGTGATGCTCGACACCATCCGTCCTGAGGAAAAGCCGTCGGAAAAGATCAGCCAGCTGGGATTGACGCTGTCGAGATCGACGCGGCCGGTTTCGCGCTCGAGGAAGGTCGAGATCTCGTTGACATGGACCCCTGTGGTTTTGATCCGGAGCAGGTCGGCGAGCGGGAGCGCGTTACGCCGTTCCTCGAGCGCGAGCACGACCTCGCTTGCGTTCAACAGCACCACATGGTCGGCCAGGTTGAAGATCGCATCGCGGTTGATCGCCTCCGCGATCGTCTGCGGCCCGTCGTTCATTCCGACATAGCCAACCACGACGAAACCCGAGCCCGGACGCCGCGAGAGCGCTTTGATGCGTTCGGCGCGCGCGCCCGCGCCGAGCACGACGAGGCGACGCCGAAAGGCGTGCCCGCCCAGCGCCCTGCCGAGCAGGATGCGCAGCGCGAGGAGCAACGCGGCCGCGCACGCCATCGCGTAGAGCAGGTTCGAGCGCCAGAGGCTGACCGCGGGCAAGAAGAAGAACAGCGCGGACAGGAAGAGGATGCCGAGCGAGATCGCGACGAGCAGCCGTGCGGCGGCGAATCGCACCGACTGGAGCGATTCACTGCCATAGACGCCGACCCCAATCATCGCGGTTTCGAGCGCGGCGGCAAAGGCGAGCAATTGCGGGATGCGCGTGGAAACCGGGTCTATGCCCATGCCGATCTGCCGGGCACGGATCACCCAGCCCAGTTCCGCCGCCGCGATCAGCAGCGTGACATCGAGCAGGCCGAGAAGCAGCACGGCGTGCGGCACATAATGTTTGAACAGCCTGATCACCGCCCGGCCCGATTCTCCAAGTCACACGACGTAAGAATTTCCGACAGGGCAATGTCGCTGAAATTTACAAAAAAAGGCTGAAGGTCGTCGAAACCGCAAAAGTTTTTGATCCCGAGAGAATTTTCTGCGTTAGGAACGCTATCGGAGGATTTCGCACATGCGCGAAAAGCGCCGCATCATTCCCGTCATCCTGTCGGGCGGCTCGGGCTCGCGGCTCTGGCCGATGTCCCGGCCCGAAAGCCCCAAGCAGTTGCTCGCGCTGACCGCCGAGGAGACGATGCTGCAGCTGACCGCGCAGCGCACGCACGGCGATCCGCGTTTCGAGCCGCCGATCATCGTCGCCAACGAAGTGCATGCCGATGTCGTCGAGGCCCAGCTTGGCAAGGTTGGCATCAAGGCGCAGGCACTGATTCTCGAGCCCGTCGCGCGCAATACCGCGCCCGCGATCGCGCTTGCCGCGCTTGCCGCGCCCGATCGCGACGCGCCGCTGCTCGTGATGCCGAGCGACCATGTGATCGCCGATGTCGACGCGTTCCTCGACGCGGTCGAGGCGGCGCTGCCGCTGGTCGAGCAGGGCTGGCTCGTCACCTTCGGCATCGCGCCCGACAAGCCCGAGACGGGCTATGGGTATATCCGGATCGGCGAAGAGATCGCACCACGCGTCCATCGCGTCGCGCGCTTCGTCGAAAAGCCGAGCCGCCGCAGTGCCGCCGAGATGATCGCCGAGGGCAATCACGCGTGGAACGGCGGCATCTTCCTGTTTCGTGCCGACACGTATCTTGGCGCGCTGGCAATGCATGCACCCGTCATGCTCGCGGCAGCCGAGCGCGCGATGGCAGCGGCGGCACGCGACAACGGCCATGTCCATCCCGATGCCGAGAGCTTTGCGCAGTCGCCGAGCGATTCGATCGACTATGCGGTGATGGAAAAGGCCGAGCGCGTCGCGGTGGTGCCCGTCGCGATGGGATGGTCCGATCTGGGATCATGGGACGCGCTGCACGCGATCAGCGTCTGCGACATCGACGGCAATGCCTGTGAGGGCAACGCCATCGTGATCGACAGTCACAACTGCTTGATCCGCAGTGACGGACCGCGCGTCGCGATTGTCGGCGTCGACGACCTGATCGTGGTCGCGAGCGGCAATGACATATTGATCCTGCCGCGCGGACGATCGCAGGATGTGCGCAAGGTGACCCGCGAGATCGAGGAGCGCGCGCAATGAGCGAGATCCGGACGCTCGGCAACAGCGGACTGAAGACGCCTACGCTTGTGCTTGGCGGCAACGTCTTCGGCTGGACCGCGGGCGAGCGGATCAGCTGCAAGCTGCTCGACCGGTTCGCCGAGGCGGGCGGGACGATGATCGACACCGCCGATGTTTATTCGGCCTGGGTAACGGGGCATCGAGGGGGCGAATCCGAAACCGTGATCGGGCGCTGGCTCAAGCAGCGCGGCCGCCGCGACGATGTACTGATCGCGACCAAGGTGGGCATGCTGCCCGGAGAAAGCGGTACGGGGCTTGCGCCCGCGCGGATCGCCGCCGCGGTCGAGGCTTCGCTCAAGCGGCTCGGTACCGACTATATCGACCTTTACTATGCGCATCAGGACGACGCCGAGGTGCCGCAGCAGGCGGTACTCGAAGCTTTTGACGCACTCGTCCGCGCGGGCAAGGCGCGCGTGCTGGGTGCATCCAACTTTTCGGCCGAACGGATGGCAAGCGCGCTCGACATCAGCGCAGCCAATGACCTCGCGGCCTATGCGGTGCTGCAGCCCGAATATAATCTGATGACGCGCAACAAGTTCGAGGGGCCACTGCAGGCGCTGTGCCGCGACCACGATATCGGCGTGCTCCCCTATTACGGGCTCGCCTCCGGCTTCCTCACGGGCAAGTATCGCAGCGAGGCCGATTTCGCGAAGAGCCCGCGCGGGATGCGGATGGCGGCCTATCTGACCGACCGCGGCCGCGCGGTGCTGGGCGCGATGGATGCGATCGCGGTCGAGAACGGTGCGACGCTCGCGCAGATCGCGCTCGCCTGGACCGCCGCGCAGCCCGGCGTGACCGCACCGATCGTCAGCGCGACGAGCCTCGAACAGCTCGAAGAGCTGCTCGGCGCGATGACGTTGGAGCTGAGCACGGACCAGCTTGCGCGGCTGGATGCCGCGTCGCGCTCCTGATCAATCCCCCGCGAAGCTGAACGGCGAGAGCCCGCGCTCGCGCTCGTTGACCAGCAGCGCGCGGCCCGCGGGCGGGGTCGAGCGCTGCGGACAGTCGTGGCGCGTGCAGCTGCGGCAGCCAAGCCCGATGGGCACCGCCTCGCCGCCCATATCGACGCCGCTTGCGGCCGCGAGCGTGCCCGCAAGCGACGCCGAAACGCCGAGCCCGATCGCGAATTCTGCGCCGATCCGGCCAAAGCTGCGCCCCTGCGGCTGGACGGTGCGCGCGAGCGTGAACCAGCGGCTGCCGTCCTCGAGCGCGACGAGCTGGCGGATCAGCCGGCCGGGCCGGTCGAACGCCTGGTGCAACTTCCAGAGCGGGCAGCGGCCGTCGGCCTCGGCGAGCGGGGCGGCGCTCGCACCCGCATAGCGCTTGGAGACCTGACCGGCGCGGTCGATGCGCAGCATGAAGAAGGGGAGCCCGCGCGCGCCCACACGCTGGAGCGTGGTCAGCCGGTGCGCGACCTGCTCGAAACCCGCGCCAAAGCGGCGCTGGAGCAGCTCGGCGTCATAGCCCGTCGCCTCGCACGCTCTGAGGAAGCGCGCATAGGGCATCATCAGCGCGGCTGCGAAATAGCTGAGCAAATGCCGGCGATAGAGGCGCTCGGCGACGCGATCGGTGAAGCCCGCGCCCTTCACCAGTGCATCGACCTCGGCGCGCGCTTCGTTCTGCGCGAGCTGGAAGGCCGCGGCGAAGGTGCGCGAGGCGGGGTCGAGCATCTCGGAGAGCTGGAGCTGGCGCGCGTGAAGATCGAGTCGGCGCAGCCGATCGGGCATGACGTCGACGGGCAGGATGCGGATCGAGAGCTGGTGCCGGGTGCGCAGCCGCTCGGCGATCGCGCCATAGAGATCGCCCGCGCCGAGGCGCAGCTCGTCGGCGATCGCCTCGGCCTGCGCGTCGAGGTCGGCGAAATGGTTGCGCCAGCGCGCGATCTCGCGCTGGACCATGCCGATGCTGTCGACCTCGTCCGCGACCGCCCCGCCGCCGGCGCGCAAACGGTCAAAGACGCGCGCAAAGGCCTCCGCGGTGGCGGGCGCGGCGGCGAGCCATTCGTCGATCTCGGCGCGATCGAGCTCGAGATCGGCGAAGATCGGATCGGCGAGCCGCCGGCGGAGCGCCGCAGCGCCGCCCCCCGGCTCGTCGGCCGAGAGCGAGCGCGGGTCGAAGTCGAACTGCTCGGCGAGCCTGAGCAGTAAGGTTGCGGACAGCGGCCGTTGGTTGCGCTCGATGAGGTTGAGGTAACTGGGCGAGATGTCGAGCAGTTCGGCCATCGCGGCCTGGGTGAGCCCCCCTCCGCGCCGCAGCCGCCGCACAGCATGACCCGCAAAGAGCTTGTGTTCCGCCATCCTCCAATCTTGTCAATTTTCATACAAATTGACAAGCCAGAGCAGCATTTCGTCCACGCCAACACACGAAAATCGGCAAATTTCCCTCGCTTGGATACCGTCATCTTGTCAATTCTTGGTCAGACGCAGCGGGATGCTGCCCCACAGACGATGAGAAAGCGGAATATGGCGTACCAGGACGAAATCACCCGGATGCAACAGCTGATCGAATCCAGGAACGGGACCTGGGACGGGATCGGCGCCGAGGCCGCCGCACGGATGCGGCTGCAGAACCGCTTCCGCACCGGGCTCGACATCGCGCGCTATACCGCCAGGATCATGCGCGAGGACATGGCCGCCTATGACGCGGACCCTAGCCAGTACACCCAGTCGCTCGGCTGCTGGCACGGCTTCATCGCGCAGCAGAAGATGATCTCGATCAAGAAGCATTTCGGGACGACTAAGCGCAAATATCTCTATCTTTCGGGCTGGATGGTCGCGGCGCTGCGCAGCGAGTTCGGGCCGCTGCCCGACCAGTCGATGCACGAAAAGACGAGCGTCCCCGCGCTGATCGACGAGCTCTACACCTTCCTGCGCCAAGCGGATTCGCGTGAACTCAATCTGCTGTTCCGCGAGCTCGACGCCGCGCGCGAAAAAGGGGATGCGACGAAAGAGACCGAGGTCCTCGACCGGATCGAGAATTTCCAGACGCATGTCGTCCCGATCATCGCCGATATCGACGCGGGCTTCGGCAATGCCGAGGCGACCTATCTGCTCGCCAGGAAGATGATCGAGGCGGGCGCCTGCGCGCTGCAGATCGAGAACCAGGTTTCGGACGAGAAGCAGTGCGGCCACCAGGACGGCAAGGTCACCGTGCCCCACGAGGATTTCCTTCAGAAGGTCCGCGCGTGCCGCTATGCGTTCCTCGAACTGGGCGTCGAGGACGGGATCATCGTCACGCGCACCGACTCGCTGGGCGCGGGCCTCACCAAGCAGATCGCGGTCAGCAAGGAACCGGGCGATCTCGGCGACCAGTATAACAGCTTCCTCGATTGCGAGGAGATCGACCCCGCGACCGCACGCAACGGCGATGTCATCATCAATCGGGGTGGCAAGCTGATGCGGCCCAAGCGGCTGCCCAGCAACCTCTTCCAGTTCCGTCCCGGCACGGGCGAGGACCGCTGCGTGCTCGACAGCATCACGAGCTTGCAGAACGGCGCCGACCTGCTGTGGATCGAGACCGAGAAGCCGCATATCGAGCAGATCGCGGGCATGATGGACCGCATCCGCGCGGTCATTCCCGACGCCAAGCTCGTCTACAACAACTCGCCCTCGTTCAACTGGACGCTGAACTTCCGCCAGCAGGTCTATGACGCCTGGGAGAAGGAAGGCCGCGACCTTTCGGCCTATGACCGCAGCCAGCTGATGGCGGCGGCCTATGACGAGAGCGAGCTGTCCGCAGAGGCCGACGAGCGGATCCGGACGTTCCAGCGCGACGCGGCGAAGCGCGCGGGCATCTTCCACCACCTGATCACGCTGCCGACCTATCACACCGCGGCGCTCAGCACCGACAATCTCGCGAAGGAGTATTTCGGCGAGCAGGGCATGCTCGGCTATGTCGCGGGGGTCCAGCGCAAGGAGATCCGCCAGGGCATCGCCTGCGTGAAGCACCAGAACATGTCGGGCTCCGACATCGGCGACGAGCACAAGGAGTATTTCGCGGGCGAAGCCGCTCTGAAGGCGGGCGGCAAGGACAACACCATGAACCAGTTCAGTCAGGCAGCCTGAAAGGCCTGAGACGGCGCATCACCGGTTCCCTACGGGATCCGACCCATCCCGCCCCCCTTGCCGGTGATGCGCCAATTTTTTCGAGTTTGATTTCCTGGGGAGGAAAGCGCGCCCGTCGGTGGGAGACCGCCGGCGGGCGTTGTGCGTGGGCCCGTAATTCTCCCGATAAACCGCGGACGCAGCTTCATGCTATGGTCGCCCCCTCGCGCAGAGGGTGGAGATGGTTATGATCACGCTCGCGAAACCGGCATTGCTCGCCGCCGCCGCAACCGCGCTGATGGGGATCGCGCCCGCGCCGCCGTCTCCGTCGCCGCATCTGCTCGAACTGCTCGATCCGACGCGGACGATGCGCAGCCTGTGCGGCACCAGCCGCGATGCCGGGAAGGTCCTGCGCCAGCGACTGCAGTTCGCCGCGGCCTATCAGGCGCAGCAGGTGGGGCCCAGCGGCGCGGTGCCGCTGCTGCCCGGCCTTGGCAGCCCGAGCTTCAGGATCACGACGCGCGACCCGGTGGCGCAACGCTATTTCGACCAGGGACTGATGCTCACCTATGGCTTCAACCATCAGGGCGCGATCCGCGCCTTTCGGGAAGCGCAGCAGCGCGATCCGCAATGCGCGATGTGCTTCTGGGGCGAGGCGCTGGCGCACGGTCCCAATATCAACGCACCGATGGACCCGGCGAGCCTTGCCCCCACCCTCGCTGCGCTAGGCCGCGCGGAGACGCTCAAAGCCCAGGCTGCGCCGGTCCAACGCGCGCTGATCGATGCACTGGGCAGGCGTTACTCCGCCGCGGCCGGCGCCGACCGCGCCGCGCTCGACACCGCCTATGCCGATGCGATGCTGAAGGTCGCGGCGCAATTTCCCGAGCATGACGACGCCGCGATCCTTGCCGCGGAGGCGGTGATGGACACCAGCCCCTGGAACTATTGGGAGGCCGACCGCAAGACACCCAGGGGCAAGATCGGCGAGGCGGTGACGCTGGTCGAGCGCGTGCTGGCGCGCAGCCCCGACCACGCACAGGCAGCACATCTCTATATCCACCTGCTCGAGGCGAGCGATCCCAAGCGTGCGGCGGCGGCGGCGGACCGGCTCGCGCGGCCGCTGGTTCCCGCGGCGGGGCACCTCGTCCATATGCCCGCGCATATCTATTACGTGCTTGGCCGCCATGCAGATTCGATCCGCGTCAATATCGACGCCGCGCGCGCCGACGAAGCCTATCTGAAGGCGTCGGGCGACACCGGGCTTTATCGCTACGGCTATTATCCCCACAATGTGCATTTCATCGTCACCTCGGCGCAGATGACGGGCGACATGAAGACCGCGATCGCCGAGGCGCAGCGGCTGCGCACGCTGCTCGACACCGATGTCTCGGCGTCGATCGCGTGGATCCAGGCGATCGATGCGGCGCCCTATCTGGCCCATGCACAGGTCGGCACGCCCGAGGAAATACTGGCGCTTCCCGCGCCCGATCCGCGCCTCGCCTATGCCGCCGCGATGCGGCACTATGCGCGCGCGGTCGCCTATGCGCAGCAGCGCGACGATGCCCGGGCCGGAGGCGAGATCGGCGCGATCGTGCGCCTCCGCGAACAGACCGACTTCAAATGGATGACCGATCAGGGCATGCCCGCGCCCGACCTGCTGAAGATCGCCGAAAGCGTCGCGCGCGGGCGGCTCGCCTATGCACATGGCCGCTATGCCGAGGCGGCGAAGCAGTACGTGCAAGCGATCGCGGTCGAGCAGGCGATCGCCTATATGGAGCCGCCCTTCTGGTATTATCCGGTGCATCAGTCGCTGGGCGCGGCGCTGCTGCGCGCGGGCGACCGCGAGGGTGCACGCCAGGCCTTTCTCGACGCGCTGGCGCGGTCTCCCGACAATGCCTGGGCGCTCTATGGCCTCGCCACCGCGCAGCAGGCGCTCGGCCAGACGACCGAGGCGGCCGCCACCCGCGCCGCACAGCTGCGCCTGTGGCGCGGGCATGACGGCTGGCTGTCGATCGACCGGCTGTAGCCCGACTCAGTTTTGCCCCGCTTGGTCGAATGCCGCTGGCTTTCGCTTCCGTAACGATGTTGGATGCGGATGCGGGGAGCGTAACAAACGCCCGCAAGAGGTCGCAACCAGCCCCGGGGCTACTTTTGGGTTTGGGTCGTTTGTCCGCCGTCGCAGCCATGCTGCTGCTTGCCCGCCAGCCGGTCGTGGCGACCGAGCCGGACGATGGCGCGTCCTCGGATTCGCGGCACTGCCAGTCCAACCCCGCCGAAACGTCGCGCGCTATTTGCTGAGCGTCTTCAGCGCCGCGGCGGTCATTGCCTCGGTCGCGGTCGAGATCACCGCGTCGGCGTCGGGCGCCCAGAACGGCGAATGGAGCGACGGCAGTTTCGCCGTATCGCCGCCCGCCTTGTCCCATTGTGCCTTGGGGACGCCGCCGACCCAGAAGATCAGGCTCTGAATCGACTTGTCCGCCAGATAATAGCGGCTGAAATCCTCGCCCCCCATCACCGCGGGGGTGTCGATCACGCGCCCGGCGCCGAAGCGCTCCGCGAAGAGCGTCTTGATCGTGCCGGTGAGCGGTTCGGTGTTGAAGGTGGCGGGGGTGAACTCGTCCTTCACGGTCACTTGCGGCATGCGGTCCTCGGGCATGCCTGCCGCGATCGCCTCGCCCTTGGCGATGCGCGCGATTCCGTCGAGCAGCAGCTTGCGCGTCTCGGGCGAATAGCTGCGCACGGTCAAGAGCAGCCGCGCCTCGTCGGGGATGATGTTGTGCTTGGCACCCGCCTGGAAGCTGCCCACGGTGACCACCGCCGAATCCTGCGGATCGAGCTCACGCGCGACGAGCGTCTGCAGCGCGGTAACGATGCGCGACGCGAGCACGATCGGATCCTTGGTCGTCTGCGGATAGGCGCCGTGCCCGCCCACCCCCTTCACGACGACATCGACCGAATCGACATTGGCGAGCGCATAGCCCGAGCGAATTCCGATCACGCCCGCGGGAATGCTCGCCGCATCGTGGAAGCCGATCACCGTCTGGGGTTTGGGAAAGCGCGTATAGAGCCCGTCGGCGAGCATCGCGGCGGCGCCCGATCCGATCTCCTCGGCGGGCTGGGCATAAAGCACGAGCGTGCCCGACCACTGGTCCTTCATCGCCGCCATCCGGCGCGCGGTGCCGATCAGCGCGGTCATGTGCGTGTCGTGCCCGCACGCGTGCATGATCGGCGTCGCCAGCCCCTCGCGCGTCTTGCCCGTGGCCTTGCTCGCAAAGGGCAGCCCGGTCTGCTCGGGCACGGGCAGGCCGTCCATGTCCGCGCGCAGCGCGAGCACGGGCCCCGTGCCGTTCTTCATCACCGCGACGACACCCGTCCTGCCGACCTTCTCGGTCACCTGGAAGCCGAGCTTCCGGAATTCGGCGGCGAGCTTGGCGGCGGTCTTGACCTCCTCGAAGCTCAGCTCGGGATTGGCGTGAAGATCGCGATAGATCGTCATCAGCGACGCCATGTCGGCGGTCACCGCGTCGCGCACCGGCTCGGCGGCGGCGGCGGCGGGCGTAGCAAGGAGCAGCGGCATGGCAAACAACAGACGGCGCATCAGTGGCTTTCCTTTCGGGCGAGAGGCGTGAGGGGTGCAACAGTCACGGCGCGGTGCAGCGACGCTGCCTCAATAATCGATTCAAGCGATCATGGCGACAAAGTTCATACCGTTAGTGCGCGCGGAAAACCGTCTCGTCGCGCGCCCATTGATCGAGTGAATCGATCACTTGTGAGCATTGCGCCGGGATCGGGAGAGCGAGCCATCGGCAATCATATGACCGATCGTGCGCGTGTAGGACAGCTCGTCCGGATCATTCAGGCGGCGGAAACGGGGACGAGCTCGATCACGTCCATCACCGATTCGAAGCGCGGATAGGGCAGGATCATCCGCCAACGCGCGGGGCCGATCCGTTCGATTGCGCCCGCCATGTCGCGATCGGCATCGCGGCCATAATCGATCGCGCGCCGTTCATCGCCGAGCATCATCGTGCCGAGGAAGATCTGGCGCTGCGAGTCATTGTCGAAGATCAGCCCGACGGGGCGCTGCGACCCGCTCATCTTGGCAAAGCTTGCGACCTCGCCCTCATTCTCGACGCGGCAGGCGAAGGCGGGATAGGTCGTGAACGTCCCCATCCCGGCGGACGCGGCCCCCAGCTTGATGACACGGCAGCGATAATTGCCCGCGGGAATGCGCGTGCCCGCAAGCGCGGCATCGGGCTCGAGCAGCGGGCCTTCGGCCGTGATTTCGGCGGCGTGGCCCCCGGTGCGGGCCTGCCCGAGCGCCTCGACAAAGGCGGTCCGCCACTGGTTGATGCGCCTGCGATCGTCGGGCGTGGCGACGGTGCGCCAGTTGGCTGCAGCGGGTGCCGACAGTGCGATGGAGGCCGGCGATGTCTCGCTTCCCCCCGCACAGCCGACGAGCGGCAATGCCAGCAACAAAACCCTCAAACCCCGACCCATGTGCGACCATTCTGTTCGTGTGGTCGGCGAGGATAGCAGGAGCTTTTGGCTTTGAAAGCGCTATTGCGCGGTCCAGCCCCCGTCGGCCGAGAGATTGGCGCCGGTGATTCCCGCGGCCTCGTCGCGGCACAGGAAGAGCGCCAGCGCCGCGACCTGCTCGGCGGTGACGAACTCCTTGGTCGGCTGTGCCGAGAGCAGCACGTCGTTGATCACCTGCTCACGCGTCAGCCCGCGCGTCTTCATGGTGTCGGGAATCTGCTTCTCGACGAGCGGCGTCCAGACATAGCCCGGGCTGATCGCGTTGACGGTGATGCCGTGCGTCGCGACCTCGAGCGCCACGGTCTTGGTAAGCCCGGCGATGCCGTGCTTGGCCGCAACATAGGCCGATTTGTTGGGGCTCGCGACGAGCGAGTGCGCGGAGGCGGTGGAGATGATCCGGCCCCAGCCCTTTTCCTTCATGAAGGGCACGGCGTGGTGCATCATGTGGAAGGCCGAGGACAGGTTGATCGCGATGATCGCGTTCCACTTGTCGACCGGGAAATCCTCGACCGCCGCAACGTGCTGGATCCCCGCATTGTTGATGATGATGTCGGGCCCGCCGAGCTCGTCCTGGCACTGCTGGACCATCGCGCCGATTGCTGCGCCATCGGTCATGTCCGCCGTCGAATAGAGCGCCTTTGCGCCGCTCTTCGCTTCGAGTCCCGCGCGTTCCTTCTCGATCTCGGCGGCATCGCCGAAGCCGTTGATCATCACGCTGGCGCCCTCGGTGGCGAGCGCCTTGGCATAGGCGAGGCCGATGCCCGAAGTTGAGCCGGTGACGATCGCGGTCTTGCCCTTGAGGAACATGAGGTACGCCTTTCTTCAGCGGGGAGTGAGGTCGAATGCCGCGGTCTTGCCGTCGATGATGTTGGTGGCGAGCAGTCCGCACTTGGAGATCGAGCCGCACACTGCCTCGCGGCCGGCGCACCAGTGCTCCTCCATCGTGCGCGCCGAGAATTCATAGTCGCGCGCCCCGCCCTCCCAGGCATTGGCGCGATAGATCAGGTGGACGAGATTGACCGCATGCTCGCGCGACAGCGCGGCGAGCTTCTGCACATCGGGATCGTCGAGCAGGTCGCCCGACAGCTTTTCGAGCACCGCTCGGATCACCTCGCGCTCCCTGCGGATCTTCATCAGCTGGTCCGATACCTGCCGCGTGCGGCTGGAGAAGCGGATTTCCTTCTCGCGCGCCATCACGTCCATGAGCGTGCGCGGGCGCTCGTCGACCGAGGAGAAGAGGTCCACCTGGAAGACGAGCATGTCGGCATCCTGATGACTGAGCACGTGCGCGAGCGGCGTGTTGGAGACGAGCCCGCCGTCCCACCACCATTTGCCGTCGATCTCGACCGGGGGCAGCCCCGGCGGCAGCGCGCCCGACGCCATGACATGGCGCGCGTCGATACGTTCGGAGCGATTGTCGAAATAGTGGAAATTGCCACTTTCGACCTCGACCGCACCGACCGAGAAGCGCACCGGCCCGTCGTTGAGCAGATCCCAGTCGACCAGCTCGTCGAGCGTACCCCTGAGCATCGCGCTGTCGTAGAAGCTCGTCGCCTCGCACGTGCCGGGAATAGCGAACATCGGCGGGACCGGGCGCGGGGCGAAGAAACCCGGAACGCCGAAGGTCGCGACGAAGCCGGCCGACCATTCGTGGAGGAACTCGCGGACCTGATCATTGTGCCAGACGGGAAAGCTCGGCAGCGTCGAGGTGACGGTGCTCCAGAAGGCGCGCAGCCGTTCGACGCGACGCTCGGCGGGATTGCCCGCGATCAGCGCCGCGTTGACCGCGCCGATCGAAATGCCTGCCACCCAGTCGATCTCGATGCCCGTTTCGGCGAGCGACTCGTAGACGCCGGCCTGATAGCTGCCGAGCGCGCCGCCGCCTTGCAGCACGAGCGCCACCTGGTCGGGTAGCGGCAGCGGGGCGTTCTTCGCCTTGCGGGGATGTGGATCGGATCGGGCCATGATTGTGCAGTGCAGTATCAGAATGCGCACCCCAGTTAAATCGTTCCGTTGCCGCTTGGTCGGATTTGCGCCATCACTTGGGCGAACAGGCCGGAGCGACGCGATGCGGCTCGACGACGAAGAAGAAAGCAAAAATATCGAAATCCAGGGTCGCTCCGGCGGCTTCGGGATGCCCGGCGGCGGGCTGAGGCTCGGCGGCGGCAAGATCGGCTGCGGCACCATCGTCATCCTTTTGATCGCGATGTTCGTCTTCAAGATAGATCCGACGCAGTTGATCGAAGGGACGGGTGGGCTTGCCCCCACCGAGCAGACCGCGCCGAGCGTGCCCGGCACGACCGACAGGCTCACGCCGATACAGAGTGTCTCCGCAAAGGTGTTAGGCTCCACCGAGAAGCGCTGGACCGAAATTTTCGCGAAGCACGGCCAGCGCTATCCCGCGCCAACCATGGTCTTCTACGACCAGAGCGGCATGTCGGGATGCGGCGCGGCGCAATCGGCGATGGGGCCCTTCTACTGCCCTGCCGACAGGAAAATCTATATCGACACCACCTTCTTCCAGGAGCTCGAACGGAAGTTCAACGCGCCGGGCGACTTCCCGCTGGCCTATGTGATCGCGCATGAGGTGGGGCACCATATCCAGACTATCGACGGTACCGCCGATCAGGTCCGCCAGGCGCAGTCTCGTGCGAGCCGCGCCGAGGGTAACCAGCTTCAGGTGGCGATGGAATTGCAGGCCGATTGCTATGCGGGCGTCTGGGCCGCAAACGACGTCAACCTGCTCGAACCCGGCGATATCGAGGAAGGGCTGAACGCAGCGCAGGCGATCGGCGACGATACGCTGCAAAAGGCTGCGGGCCAGCGTCCCGTGCCCGAAAGCTTCACCCATGGCAGTGCCGCGCAGCGCATGACATGGCTCAGGCGCGGGCTCGACACCGGCGATCCCGCACAGTGCGATACCTTCGGGGGGTGAGTTCCACCGCTGCCGCCAACGCGGACAGGATCGTGCAACCGCCGCCACGTCGTGCTGCACTTGCTTCAGCATCCCTGAACGCGGACTCCGCAGGAAAACTTCGAAAGCCCGTGTTCATGGATCCCGGATCAAGTCCGGGATGACGCCTGTTTCATGGCCAGGGACCGAGATTCCAGCTTGCGCTGGCACGCCGTCCCAAAGCTGGCGTTAAACCTTCACCAGCATCTTGCCGGTGTTCGCGCCCGAGAAGAGGCCGAAGAAGGCCTCGGGCATCGCGTCCAGCCCCTCGTGCACCGTCTCGCGCGCCTGCATCTTGCCCGCGGCGACCCAGCCGCCCATCTCCTGATGGAACTCGCCCATATGCTGTATATAGTCGGTGAAGATGAAGCCCTGCATGCGGATGCGCGCGGGGATGGTGCGGATAATGAACTTCATCTCCTGCGGCTTGCCGTCATTGTAGACGTCGATCATACCGCAGATCGCGAAGCGCGCCCATTCGCGTGCCAGCGCGAAGGCGGCATCGAGATGCTCACCGCCGACATTGTCGAAATAGACATCGATCCCGCCATTGCCCACCTCCTGCGCGGCCTTGACGAGTTGGGGCAGCACGGGCCCCGCCTTGTAGTCGATACAGGCATCGGCCCCGAGTTCCTTGACCCAGGCGCATTTATCCGCACCGCCCGCCGAGCCGATCACGGTCATGCCCTTGTTCTTCGCGATCTGGACCACCGCCGAGCCCACCGCGCCCGCCGCTGCCGAGACGAACACCACATCGCCTTCCTTGGCCTCGGCGACCTTGAGCAACCCGAAATAGGCGGTGGCGCCAGTAAGCCCGAGATTGCCGAGCCAGGTCTGCAGCGGCACGCCGAGATCGGGCAACTTCTGCGGCATAGCTTCGGCGCCGATCACCGCCTCGTCGCGCCAGCCCGCCATGTGCATCACCTTGTCGCCGATCGCAAAGCCCGGATTGTTGCTCTCGACCACCTCGCCGACCGCGCCGCCCTGCATCGGCTGGTCGAGCTGGAACGGCGGGACATAGCTTTTCACGTCATTCATCCGGCCGCGCATATAGGGGTCGACCGAAAGCCACAGGTTGCGCACACGGATCTGCCCATCGCCGAGCGGCGCCGCGGGCAGGTCCTTCAGCTCGAAATTGTCGAGCGTCGGCATTCCGGTGGGGCGCGATTTCAGGTGCCAGGCGCGGGCCATGTCTCTCTCCATTGCTGTGTCGGGTCGCCCGATCGCGACTCCATCGGAATCGGTTTTAACCAGAAACTGATCGCGCGGCCAAGCCAGGCAAAAGAGTCGCGCGAAACCGTTGCATCGCGGTGGCAGTATCGCTATGGGGAGCCTCCGCGCGGTATCGCGCGGGCCGGGGCGGGGCTGTAGCTCAGATGGGAGAGCGCTGCAATCGCACTGCAGAGGTCAGGGGTTCGATTCCCCTCAGCTCCACCAGCCCCTTTTTCCTCTTCGGATCACGAACGGGTCAGACGCGCGCGCCAGAATCGCCGAAGACGCGCTTCAGCAGTCGCCGGAGCATGATCAGCGCGACCACCGCGCCCGCCGCGAGGATCACCGCGATGATCACCGCCGCGACCGGGTTGGTCAGCGCAAGATAGAGCAGCCCCGTCGTCGCGACGTCTTCACCCGACGACACCGCGATATTGCTGACGGGCTCCGGGCTCGCATTGACCACCGCGCGCGTCCCCGCCTTGGCGCCGTGGGTCAGCAGCGCCGCGCCGCCGCCGAGCAGGAAGCTGACGATCTGCCAGGCGGGGTCCTGCGCATCGACGATCGCCATGGCAAGCAGCGCGCCCCCCACGGGCCGGATCAGCGTGTGGACGCTGTCCCAGATCGAATCGAGCCACATCACCTTGTCCGCGAAGAATTCGGCGACCAGCCCCACACCCGCAATGCCGAGCACCCAGGAATTGGCGAGCACCGCGAAGCCCGAAAGGTGCTGGGGCAGATCGACCCAGCCCGTGCGCATCGCGAGCCCCGTCGCGAAAACACAGAGATAGAGGCGCCAGCCCGAAAGCAGGCTCACGCTGGCGGCGACGCCCAGAAGCTCGACCACGCCCATTGTCCGCGAAACTGCCACGCCCCTTCCCAATGCGCAATCATGTCACTAGCTCTGGGGAATGACCGCCGCTTCCCCCATTCCCGCCGCTACGCTCGTACTGTTCCGCGAAACCGGGGAGGCAGCACCCGAGCTGCTGATCGTGGAGCGCGCCGAACAAATGACTTTCGCGGGAGGCGCGCTGGTGTTTCCGGGGGGCAGGATCGATCCCGGCGATCATGAGATCGCGGCCGATGGTGCGCTGGTCGCCAGTACCGCGGCAATCGAGCCCGACGATGCCGCGGCACGCGTCGCGGCCATCCGCGAAACGATCGAGGAAAGCGGCCTTGCGGTCGGGCTCGATCCCATGCCCGATGCCGCCGCCACCGACGCGCTCCGCGCGACCATCCATGCCGGCGGCGACTTCGCGCAGGCGCTGCGCGAGGGCGGCTGGCGGATCGATCTCGACATGCTGGTGCCCTTTGCGCGGTGGTGCCCCAATTTCCACGAAACGCGCAATTTCGACACGCGCTTCTATGTCGCCCGCCTCCCCGAAGCCGCGCCCGAGGCGCGCGTCGATGCGACCGAGAATGTCCGGCTGTTCTGGGCAGGAGCGCAGACGGTGCTCGACATGGCCGATCGCGGCGAGGCGCGGATCATCTTCCCGACGCGGCGCAATCTTGAAAGGCTCGCGCAGTTCGGGGACTTCGAGGCCGCGCGCGCGCATGCCGCGACGACCCCCGTCCGGCTGATCCAGCCCTGGATCGAGGAGCGCGACGGGACCAGGATGCTCTGCATTCCCGAAGGCCTGGGCTATCCGGTGACCTTTCAACCCATGACCGAGGTGCGCCGCAGCTGATGGCGCGGAAGCGACGACGGCGCGCATCGCGATCGTGGCGATGGCCGGCCGTGCTGCTGTCCTGCCTCGCGCTGGCGGGACTTCTCTGGGCATTGTCACGGCCCCGCCCCGAGGATCTGCCCTGGACCGCGCTCGACCTGTCCGCGCCGGTCGGCAGCTTCACCGGCCGCAAGATCGCCGCGCTGGGTGACGAGCCGCGCCAATGCCGTGTGCTGCTGCGTCATGCGGGGATCGAATATGGCGACATGCCCGTGATTGATCCGGGCGGCCAATGCCGTGTGGACGATGCGCTGCGCCCCGGCGGCGGCGCGCGCACCATCCTCTTCCTGCCGCGCAGCCCCGCGATTTCCTGCCCCGTGGCGGCGGGGCTGGCGCTCTGGGAATGGCATGTGCTCCAGCCAGAGGCGCGGCGTATCTTCGGCCAGCGCATCGAAGCGATCGAGCATCTCGGAAGCTATAATTGTCGGCGGATGTACGGGCGCGAGGACGGGCCGTGGAGCGAGCATTCCAGCGCCAACGCGCTCGACATCGCCGCCTTCAGCCTTGCCGACGGAACGCGGATCGAGGTGCGGCGCGACTGGCAGGGCGAGGGGCCAAAGGCACGCTTCCTCCGCGCCGCGCGCAATGGCGCGTGCAAGGTATTCGCGACGGTGTTGTCACCCGACTACAACGCCGCGCACGCCGACCATCTGCATCTCGATCAGGCCGATCGCGGTGCCTGGGGCTGGCGCGCCTGCCGCTGAGGCGGCGTCAGAAGATCCCGCCGCCGAGCATCAGGCGGATGACCGCGATCACGATCACCACGATGTTGAGGTTGCGCCCCGCGGTGCGCCTGGACAGCACGCCGATCGCGAGCCCGATCACCGCGAGCGGGATGATGAACCAGTTGGCCCAGCCAAGCAGCGGGATGAAGGCGAGTATCGCGAGCACGAGCGCGACCGCGCCGATCAGCAACGAAATGATGTTGAGCATGGAGTTCAGACCTGTTGGATTTTGGGAAGGAACCAGCGCGCGATGACGAGCCCGCCGACGATCAGCATCGCGCCGTCTCCGATGAAACTGTAGATCGCCCAGGTCCAGTCGACGTGCATCCAGATGGGGGTTCCGAGATGGATCAGCGCAGCGCCAGCAACCGCGAAGAGAACGACCAGCCGCGCGCGCGAGGCGAAGTCGGTGACGCGCCCCGATATGCCGAGCAGCGCGAACCCCATGATGAGCGCGGCGATCAGTTCATGAAGGAAGCCCCACACAATCGCGGCCATGCTCGCGACGGGAAAACCCTGCGCATTGTAATGGACGGTCGCCACCGGCCCCTTGCCATAGAGCACGGTGCCGTCGCGCGTTCCGGGATTGGGGATCACATAGGTGCCCGTGTCGGGCAGATTCTGTGCGAGCGACGCCTGCACCGCGGCGCTGCGTGCATCGTCGACGGTGCGAAAGGCGACCAGACTCAGCGGCGACGCGAAGAAGATGAAGCCGGTGATGAACATGGCGACCGCGGCGGCAAGCGCGCCGATCAGCATTCGGGGCATGGCATCCCTCCCTGTTCTGGCAGGGCGAGCCTAGTCCAAAGCCATCATCTTGCAAGCAAAAGCGGGGCGCGTCGCCCGCAGGCGCCTCAGTTCTGCAGTTTGCGGATGAAACCGATCAGCCCGGTCTGGCGGCTGCGCTTGAGCCGCTCGGCCTCGAGGATCGTCTTGACCTTCCCGAAGCAGCTCTCGGCGTCGTCATTGACGAGCACATAGTCATAGCCGTCCCAGTGGGCGATCTCGCTCGCTGCGCGTGCCATGCGACGTTCGATCACCTCGTTCGAATCGGTCTGGCGCCCGCGCAGCCGCTTCTCGAGCTCTTCCATCGAGGGCGGCAGGATGAAGACGCGCACGACATCTCCGCCCGCGAGTTGGTAGAGCTGCTGCGCGCCCTGCCAGTCGATGTCGAACAGCACGTCGCGGCCCGAGGCCAGGATTGCGTCGACCTGCCCCTTGGGCGTACCGTAGCGATGGTCGAACACATGCGCCCATTCGAGGAACTCGTGATCGGCGACCATGCGCTTGAATTCGGGCAGATCGACGAAATGATAGTCGACGCCGTCCTGTTCGCCGGGGCGCATCGGGCGCGTGGTGGCGGAGACCGACATGGCGAGCGTGTCGTCGGAGGCGAGCAGCTTGCGCGCGATGGTCGACTTGCCGGCGCCCGAAGGCGAGGAAAGGACAAAAAGTACACCGCGGCGCTTGAAACCGTGCGGATCGGAATGGATAGGATCGGCCATGCCCGCTAGTGCCGTGCGAAGCGGGCCGCGTCAATCGGGGGGAGATGGGCATGACCGAGTTCGTCGTGCTGCTGCGGGCGATCAATGTCGGGAAGCGACAGCTGCCCATGGCCGAGCTGCGCAAGCTCTGCGTCGAGCTGGGCTATGAGCGCCCCGAAACCTATATCGCGAGCGGCAATCTTCTGATCGATGCAAAGGGCGGCGCCGCCAAGGTCGCCGCCACGCTGGAAAAGGCGATCGCCGAGCGCTTCGGCTTTCCCGTCGACCTGATCGTGCGCGCGGCCAGCGACTGGGCGTCCTATTGCAACGCCAATCCATTTGCCGACGATCCGAAGGCATTGCCCAAGATGGTCCATCTCGGGCTGTCGCGCGATCCGCTCAGGCCCGGGGCAGCCGAAGCGCTGCGCGAACGCGCGGTGGCGGGCGAACGCGTTGTCGAGGCGGCCGGCGCGTTGTGGATCGACTATGGCGACAGCGGCGTTGCGCGATCGAAGCTCACCCCGGGCATTATCGACAGGGCCGCAGGGTCGCCCGTCACGGGCCGCAACTGGAACACCGTGCTCAAACTCCAGAAAATGGTCGAGGCGCGCGCATGAGCCGCCGCCCCTCGATCGCCGATATCCGGCCGCGCGACTGGCTGGTCGTGGCGCTGATCCTTGGCGTCATGGCGAGCGCGCTGCTCTGGGCGGGACGTTCGCCCATCTGCACCTGCGGCTATGTCGAATTGTGGCACGGTGCACTCGATTCCGGGAACAGCCAGCACATCGCCGACTGGTATACGCCCAGCCACATCATCCACGGCTTCCTCTTCTACGCGCTGGGCTGGCTGGTGCTGCGGTCGAGGCCGCCGGGCGAAAGGCTGATCGTCGCGGTCGCGATCGAGGCGGCGTGGGAAGTGCTCGAAAATTCGCCGATCATCATCGACCGCTATCGCGAGGCGACGATCGCATTGGGCTATACCGGCGACAGCGTGATGAACTCGGTCGCCGATGTCGCATGGATGGCGCTCGGCTTTGCCTTTGCAAGGCGCGCGCCGGTGTGGGTGACGGTCGCCGTCGCGATCGGCTTCGAGCTGCTCGCGCTCTGGGCCGTGCGCGACAACCTCACGCTCAATGTCGTGATGCTGGTCTGGCCGATCGACGCGATCAAGGCCTGGCAGGGCGGCTGAACGATGCGCCCTATCCCGCACTGACGATCGGGTCACTTGCTCTCAGCGTATCGAGCACCTGTTCAACGCGCGCGATCTCGGCCGGGTTGCCCGTGGGCGTGACCGACCAGTTGCAATGCGGGTGCGTCGCAAGGCTGTAGACGCGCACACTTCCCACCACGCTGCGCCAGCGGCGGCGGTTGCCGCCCTCGCGGGTCAATGTGGTGACGAGAAGATCCTGGATATCGCTGCCGGTCATCGGCCTGCGATGTCGCGCCGAACGGCCACAATTGCAACGGGCGATTGCAGTCGTTTATGTCCTTGCGAATGCTTGACAGACGAACCGCCATTCAGGGTCTGGGTGCCGCCGCGGCCGCGCTCGCACTGCCATCCGCCGCCGTCCCCGCGCAGCCCCTGCGCAAACCACCGCGGCTGCGCCCCGGAGACACGGTCGGGCTGGTCGAGCCCGCGGGCTTCACCGACGACGAATTCGACCTCGCGCTCGTCATCGAAACCATCAGGGCGATGGGGCTGGTGCCAAAGCCCGGCAAGCACTTGGCGGAGCGCTACGGCTATCTCGCGGGCGAGGACAAGGCGCGCGCCGCGGACATCAACGCGATGTACGCTGACAAGGGCGTCCGCGCGGTGTTTGCGGTGCGCGGCGGCTGGGGATGCGCGCGCCTCCTACCCCATCTCGACTTCGACCTGATCCGCGCCAGTCCCAAACTGCTGATCGGCTTCAGCGACATCACCGCGCTGCACCTTGCCTTTGCCGCGCGCGCGGGCTTCACGACGATCCACGGTCCCAATGCCGCAAGTTCCTGGGGCAAGATTTCCTGGGACGCGTTTCACAGCCTGGTCTTCGCGGGCGAGACGCCGGTCTATACGACGCCCGTCGGAACCGAGGACCGCCTCGCCCAGCGCATCGGGCAAACGCGCACCTTCCGCCCCGGCAAGGCGACCGGTCGCCTGATCGGCGGCAATCTGACGGTGCTGAGCGCGCTGATGGGGACGCCCTATCTGCCCGATTTCGACGGTGCGATCCTCTTCCTCGAGGATGTCGACGAGGCGCAGTACCGCATCGATCGCATGCTGACCCAGCTCACGCTGGCGGGGGTGTTGGGCCGCGTCGCGGGCGTCGTGTTCGGCCAGTGCACCAGTTGTCGCGCCTCGGGGCCCTCGCTGAGCGGCTTCACGCTCTCCGAGGTGCTGAAGCAGCATCTCGAACCGCTGGGCGTGCCCGCATTCGAAGGCGCGCTGATCGGGCACATCCCCAACCAGTTCAGCATTCCCGTGGGAGCGCTCGCCGAGATGGATGCGGACGCGGGCACGATCCGCATCCTCGAGCCCGTAGTCGCCTGATGACCATGTGCTAGCATATCCCGGTCCGATGACGCTAAGCTCTGGCAATCATGGCACATAACCAGGCGCATCATCTGCACGACCAGCACCATGATCACGCGCATGATCATGGCCATGGGCACGGCCACGCTCCCGCAGATTTCGGTCGGGCCTTCGCGATCGGAATCACGCTCAACCTGCTGTTCGTGTTCGTCGAGGCGGGTGCGGGATTCGTGACGGGCTCGATGGCGCTGCTGGCGGATGCCGGGCACAATCTGTCGGACGTGCTCGGGCTCGTGATCGCCTGGGGCGGCGCGACGCTCGCCAAGAGGCCGCCGAGCCGGCGCTTCACCTATGGCCTGAGGGGCTCGACCATCCTTGCCGCGATGGTCAACGCGCTGTTCCTGCTCGTCGCGATCGGCGCGATCGCGCTCGAGGCGGTGCAGCGCTTCGCCAATCCCCAGTCCGTCCACGGCGGCACCGTGATCATCGTCGCGCTGATCGGCATCGCGATCAACGCCGGTACCGCGATGCTCTTCATGCGCGGGCGCGACCATGACCTCAACATCCGCGGCGCCTATGTGCACATGGCGGCGGATGCGGGCGTATCGGCGGGCGTGGTGATCGCGGGGCTGCTGATCCTCTGGACGGGGGCGCCGTGGATCGACCCGCTGGTCAGCCTGCTCATCGCGGCGGTGATCTTCTGGAGCACATGGGGGCTGCTCGACGATTCGGTCGCGATGTCGCTGGCGGGCGTGCCGAGCAATATCGATCGCGACAAGGTCGAGGTGGAACTGCTGATCTCGCCGGGTGTCAGGAAGGTGCACGATCTGCACATCTGGCCGATGAGCACCACCGAGATCGCGCTGACCGCACATCTGATCATGCCCGCAGGCCATCCGGGCGACGCTTTCCTCGAGGATGTGCGCGCGCGGCTCGAGCAGAAGTTCCGCATCCACCACGTCACGCTGCAGATCGAGACGGGGGCGGAGAGCCCTTGCCGGATGGAAGGGGCCGGATGCGGCTGACGCCGGTCAGCTCGTTTTGGACGCGCTCCGCATGTTGTCGATCATCGTGCGCACATCCTTGGGGCGCGTCAGCAGCGCGCCGGGGCTGTTGAAGGCCTTGAGCTTGCCGTCGTCCCAGATGCCGACCTCGAGCCGCTGCGTTGCAGGATCGGCGAGCATATAGGCGGCATCCGATCCGCCCTCATGCGGCTTGTTGCCCGTCACGAAGAACACACCGCCTTCCTTGCTCAGCGGGCCTGACACCTGTACGCGCTCGACGAAATCGTCGTAATCGTCCTTCAGGAGCGCCTTCATCGGCGCGACGAGCACGCTGTTATCCCACAGCTTCAGGTCACCGGGATATTTGCCCACCGCCGCATCGAGCGCGGCCCAGCTGCTAACGTCAACGGGGGTTGCGGCATTGGCGGCGTTGGCTGCGTTAACCGCATTGGCCGCGCCAGCTTCCGCCGCATTGGTCGCAGCGACTTCGTTCGCCGCGGCGACGTTGGCATCCGGGGCAGGCTGCTTGCTGCACGCGCCAAGGCCCAGCACGAGGGTCAGGGCGACTACAGGGATATGCTTCATCACGCGTCCTCCGGCTGGTCGATCACAGCGAAACGAAACAGGTGTCGTCGGGCGAGCGCCGTCAATCGGGGAAAACCCGCACCTCGCGTTCAGCGCGCGCGGTGGCGGTCCAGCATCTTCTTCGCGACATAGGCGCCGCCGAGCGCGAGTCCCAGCGGCCCGAGCCGCCGCATCCCACCTGCGGCCGCAGCGCCGAGCAAGGCACCCTTCAGCCCGCGCCCGCCTTCGCGCCGCTCGATCTCACCGCCCACCAGCGCGCCGATCAGCTTGCCGATCATCTTTTTTCTCCTGTTTCCAGACGCTCAACGCCCGAGCATCGTTTCCGGGCGCACGACGCGATCAAAAGTTTCGGCATCGACCAGCCCCAGCGCCAGCCCCGCTTCCTTGAGCGTCAGCCCGTGCTCGTGTGCGTGCTTGGCGATCTTCGCGGCATTGTCATAGCCAATCTCGGGCGCCAGCGCGGTGACGAGCATCAGCGAGCGATCGACCAGCTCGGCGATCCGCCGGCGATCGGGTTCGAGCCCGTCGACGGTGCGCTCGGCGAAACTCTCCATCCCCACCGCGAGCAGGTGGATCGAGCGCAGCACATTGGCGCCGATCATCGGCTTGAAGACGTTGAGTTCGAGGTGTCCCTGGAGCCCGCCCACGGTGATCGCCTGATGATTGCCGATCACCTGGCCCGCGACCATCGTCAGCATCTCGCACTGGGTGGGGTTGACCTTGCCGGGCATGATCGAGCTGCCCGGCTCGTTGGCGGGGAGCACCAGCTCTCCGATGCCGGAACGCGGCCCCGAGCCGAGCAGGCGGATGTCATTCGCGATCTTGGTGAGCGCCACCGCGAGCACGTTGAGCGTCCCCGACAGGTGGACGATGGGATCGTTCGACGCCAGCGCCTCGAACTTGTTCTCCGCGGTGAAGAAGGGCAACCCCGTCAGCGCCGCGAGTTCGGCCGCGATCGCGACGTCGAAGCCTTTCGGCGCGTTGAGCCCGGTGCCCACCGCGGTACCGCCCTGGGCGAGCTGGCACATGCCGTGGGTGACCGCGGGCTCGATGCGGTTGCGGCAGCGATAGAGCTGATTGGCATAGCCCGAGAATTCCTGGCCCAGCGTCAGCGGCGTCGCGTCCTGGAGATGCGTCCGGCCGATCTTGACGATGTCGATCCATTCGGCAGCCTTGACCTCGAGCGCGCCGCGAAGGCGTTCGAGCGCGGGCAGCAGCCGGTCGGTGGCCGCGCGGGCGGCGGCGATGTGGAGCGCGGTCGGGAAGCTGTCATTGGACGACTGGCCCATATTGACGTGGTCATTGGGATGGACCGGCGACTTGCCGCCGCGCGTGCCGGTGAGGATCTCGTTGGCGCGGCCCGCGATCACCTCGTTGACGTTCATGTTGGACTGGGTGCCCGAACCCGTTTGCCAGATGACGAGCGGGAACTGATCGTCGAGCTTGCCCGCGACCACCTCGGCGGCGGCGGTCTCGATCGCGTCGGCAATCCGGGCGTCGAGCCCGTGGCCGCGGTTCACGCGTGCAGCGGCCTGCTTCACCAGCGCGAGCGCATGGACGATGCCGATCGGCATCCGCTCGTCGGGGCCGAACGGGAAATTCTCGATCGATCGCTGCGTCTGCGCGCCCCAATAGGCGGTGGCCGGAACCTCTATCGGCCCGATGCTGTCGGTTTCGGTGCGCGTCTCGGCCATAGCTCTGCTCCGTCATGCCAGCGAATGCTGGCATCTATGCCCGATGACAGGGAGATTCCAGCTTTCGCTGGAATGACGTGAAGAGATTATTTCTTCCGGCTGAAATCGACCGCGACGACGTTCGACCCGTCCTCGATGGGCTCGGCGGTCGGGCGGTCGTTTCCGGGCTCGTCATGCGGCTCGGGTTCACTGTCGTCGCCCTGCGCCTGGAACTGGAGCGCGAAATTGACCGCGGGATCGACGAAACCCGTCACCGCCGCGAAGGGGATCGCGAGTTTCGCGGGCACCTGGTTGAAGCTCAGGCCCACCTCGAACCCTTCCTCGCCCACCTTCAGGTCCCAGAACTTGTTCTGGAGGACGATCGTCATCTCGTCGGGAAAACGCTCAGTCAGGTGCTTGGGAATCTCGACTCCGGGCGCCGCGGTCTTGAAGGTGATGTAGAAATGATGGTCGCCGGGCAGCCCGCCCGAATGCGCAACCTCCCCCAGAACACGGCCCACGACGGCGCGCAGCGCCTCCTGGACGATTTCGTCATAGGGAATCAGGCTGTCGGGCGTCTCGTCGCTCATGGCGCCTTGGTGAACGCTGGCGCGCGCCCGGTCAAGAGATTGCGCCATCGGAAAAGCACGCTTATGGGGCGGTTCATGCGCACCGCCACCATTCGCCGCGAAACCAAGGAGACCTCGATCGAGGTCGCTCTGAACCTGGACGGAACCGGGTTCTACGAGATTTCGACGGGAATCGGCTTTCTCGATCACATGCTCGAGCAGCTTTCGCGCCACTCGCTGATCGACCTGCGCGTCAAGGCGGCGGGTGACCTCCACATCGACCAGCACCACACCACCGAGGATGCCGGAATTGCCATCGGCGAGGCGCTTTCGCAAGCGCTGGGCGACCGACGCGGGATCACGCGCTACGGCACCGCCTATGCCCCGATGGACGAGACGCTGACGCGCTGCGCGATCGACATTTCGGGGCGTCCCTTCCTCGTCTGGAAAGCCGAATTCAGCCAGCCGCGCCTTGGCGAGATGGACACCGAGCTGTTCGAGCACTGGTTCCACAGCTTCGCCGGATCGGCGGGGATCACGCTCCACCTCGAGTGCCTTTACGGGCGTAATAACCACCATATCGTCGAGAGCAGCTTCAAGGCGCTCGCGCGGGCGCTGCGCCAGGCGGTCGAGATCGACCCGCGCAAAGCCGATTCGATCCCTTCGACGAAGGGGACGCTGGGCGGTGGCTGATCGGGTCGCGCTGATCGATTACGGCGCGGGCAATCTCCATTCGGTCCATAACGCGCTCCGGGCGGCGGGCGCGCCCGATGTTTCGGTTACTGCCGATCCCGATGCGGTGCTCGCGGCCGATCGCGTCGTACTGCCCGGTGTCGGCGCCTTTGCCGCCTGCGCCTCGGCGCTCAACGCCATTCCCGGCATGCGCGCCGCGCTCGATGAGGCAGTGCTGAAGAGAGGCAAGCCTTTCCTAGGCATCTGTGTCGGCATGCAGCTGATGGCGGATCGCGGCGAGGAATTCGGCGGTGAGGAAGGCTTGGGCTGGGTCCCGGGCACCGTCCGGCTGCTGCGCCCCGTCAGCGCCGCGCTCAAGGTGCCGCATATGGGCTGGAACGACGTGACCCCCGCGACGCCGCACCCGCTCATCGCCGAAGGCGAGGCCTATTATCTGCACAGCTTCGTTTTCGACGCTGCGGACGTCGTGCATGTCGCCGCGGTCAGCGATCATGGCGGCCCCGTCACCGCCGCGGTAGCGCGTGACGCGATGATCGGCGTCCAGTTCCATCCCGAAAAGAGCCAGCGTTACGGGCTCGATTTCCTTGCCCGTTTCCTGGAGTGGCGGCCATGAGCCTCATCGTTTTCCCCGCCATCGACCTCAAGGGCGGGCAGGTCGTCCGGCTCGCGGAGGGCGATATGGAGCGCGCGACGGTCTATGGCGATGATCCCGCGGCACAGGCGCTGCGCTTCGCCGAGGCCGGCGCGGGGCATCTGCACGTCGTCGATCTCGACGGTGCCTTTGCGGGCGGATCGGTCAATGGTGAGGCGGTCAAGGCAATCGTCGAGGCCTTCCCGGGCTATGTCCAGCTCGGCGGCGGCATACGTAGCCGCGAGGCGATCGAGCGCTGGTTCGATCTCGGCGTCGCGCGGGTGGTGATCGGCACCGCAGCGCTTCAGAACCCGGAACTCGTGCGCGAGGCCGCGCGCGATTTCCCGGGCGGGATCGTCGTCGCGGTCGACGCGCGTGATGGCATGGTCGCGACACAGGGCTGGGCCGATGTCTCCGACGTCTCGATCACCGACATGGCACGGCGCTTCGAGGATGCGGGCGTCGCCGCGCTGCTCTTCACCGATGTCGGCCGCGACGGGCTGCTCAAGGGCTGCAATGTCGAGGCTACCGTCGATCTCGCGCGCGCGACCGGCATTCCGGTCATCGCGAGCGGCGGTGTCGCCGGAATCGGCGATATCCGGATGCTCGCCATCCATGCCCGAGACGGGATCGAGGGCGTGATTACCGGCCGCGCGCTCTATGACGGCCGGCTCGATCTCGCCGCGGCGCTGGCGGTGGCGGCGCTGTGACCGTCCGCGCGCGGGTCATTCCCTGTCTCGACGTCAAGGACGGGCGTGTCGTCAAGGGTGTCAACTTCGTCGACCTGCGCGATGCGGGGGATCCCGTGGAAGCCGCGCGTGCCTATGGCGCCGCCGGCGCCGACGAACTCTGCTTCCTGGATATCTCGGCGAGCCATGAAGGTCGCGGCACGCTGATCGACATGGTGCGCCGCACCGCCGAGGTCTGCTTCATGCCGCTGACCGTGGGCGGTGGCGTGCGCAGCCCCGAGGACGCGCGCGCGCTGCTGCTGGCGGGCGCCGACAAGGTCGCGGTCAACAGCGCGGCGGTGGCGTGGCCCGAGGTCGTGGCCGAGATCGCCGAGCGCTTTGGCAGCCAGTGCATCGTCGGATCGGTCGATGCCCGGCGCGTGAGCGAAGGCCGTTGGAAAATTTTCACGCATGGCGGCCGGCGCGAAACGGGAATCGACGCGGTCGAGCACGCGATTCGGCTGGCCCAGCTCGGTGCGGGCGAACTGCTCGTCACCTCGATGGACCGCGACGGCACGCGTGACGGCTATGATCTCGAGCTGACACGCACCATTGCCGATGCGGTGAGCATCCCCGTGGTCGCCAGCGGCGGCGTGGGCAGGCTGCAGCACCTGGTCGAAGGTATCACACAAGGGCATGCGAGCGCCGTGCTCGCCGCCTCGATCTTCCACTTCGGCGAGGCGAGTATCGCCGACGCGCACGCCGCGCTGGCTGCTGCGGGCATCCCGGTGCGCGGTCGCTAACCCGCAGCGATATCGGCATTTTGCCGATTGGTTAATGTCGACCGGCTTTACATTAACCATCGCAGGCAGATGTTCGTTAACCATCAGGCCCCGCCACCCATGCGCCGCACCGCGAACTGGCAGGCGATTTGCTGCCCCGACAAGCACGAAGCGAGAGCTCGGGGGAGTAGTTCAATGTCGATCATGCGTCTTGTAATCGTAGCGTCAGCGATCGCGCTTGCGGCCGCCGCACCGGCCAATGCCGGCTGGGGTGGCCATGGCTCGAGCTCGCGCGGCGGCGGCTCCTCGGGAAGCTCCAGTGGGGGCTCATCGGACGGGCCGAGCGCGTCGTCGGGCGGCACGCAGGTGCCCGAACCCGCCGATTTCGCGCTGTTCGCAATGGGCGTCGCCGGCCTGCTGATCGGCCGCCATGGTAGCCGCAGGCGCCGCAAGAAGCCCGACGAAGCGGCTTGACGCCTGTGGCCGGGCCGCGCCATGTGCGGCCATGGCCGAAACGCTGCAAAAACTCGAAGCGGTGATCAGGGAGCGCCGGATGGGGGATCCGGCGCTTTCCTATGTCGCGAAGCTCACCGCGAAGGGCCGCCCCAAGATCGCGCAGAAGCTCGGCGAGGAGGCCGTGGAAACCGTGATCGCCGCGCTTTCAGGCGATCGCGCGGCAACGACGTCGGAGGCGGCCGACCTCATCTTCCATCTCGGCATATTGCTCGCCGATCTCGACCTGTCCTTCGACGACGTGTTCGCCGAACTCGAGCGGCGCGAGGGCGTTTCGGGAATCGCCGAGAAGGCCGCCCGTCCCAAGGATTGAGAGGATCCCCCATGCCGATTGACGCCACTCAGCCCTATGACGACCAGAATATCTTCGCGAAGATCCTCCGCGGCGAGATTCCGAGCAAGGCGGTGTACGAGGACGACCACGCCTATGCCTTTCACGACATCAATCCGCAGGCCCCGACGCACATATTGGTGATTCCCAAGGGCGCCTTTGTGTCGTGGGACGATTTTTCGGCACGCGGATCCGACGCGGAAATCGCGGGATTCGTCCGCGCGGTGGGGCATATCGCGCGCGAGAACGGACTTGTCGCGCCGGGATATCGCCTGCTGGCAAATACCGGATTCAACTCGCATCAGGAGGTACCGCACCTCCACGTCCATATCTTTGCAGGCCGCCCGCTTGGCCCCATGCTGGCAAGATAAACTGTCCCGCAGCCAACATCGGCTATTGCGCGCACGAAAATTGCCTTTACGCTCTCGGCCTTCAAAATCCGCGGGCTGAACAGGGGCGGCCCGGTTTCGAGGGGACTTGTCTGCATGATATTCGGGCGCGTTAAGCCGCTAGACGCCATTCTTGCCACCGCCGAGAAAAAATCACTCCATCGATCGCTCGGCGCCTTCCAACTCACCATGCTGGGCGTCGGCGCCGTCATCGGCACAGGCATCTTCGTCCTGACTGCCGAGGCCGCGCAAAAGGCGGGCCCCGGCATGATGATCAGCTTCATCATCGCGGGTGTGGTCTGCGCGGTTGCAGCGCTCTGCTACGCCGAAATGGCGTCGATGGTCCCGGTTTCGGGATCGGCCTATACCTACAGCTATGCGGTGATGGGCGAACTGCTCGCCTGGATGGTCGGCTGGGCTCTGATCCTCGAATACGCGGTTGCCGCGGGCGCGGTTTCGGTCGGATGGTCCGGATATATGATCGGGATCATCGAGAATGCATTTCACATAGACGTGCCCAATGCGCTCGTGCTCGGGCCCTATGATGGCGGCATCATCAACCTGCCCGCGATGTTCATCGCAGGTCTGGTCACCTGGCTGCTCGTCATCGGCACCAAGGAAAGCGCGACGGTCAACGCAGTCCTCGTGCTGATCAAGATCACCGCGCTGACGCTCTTCGTTCTGCTCGCTCTGCCCGTCATGAAGATGGAGAATTTCGAGCCCTTCGCGCCGCTCGGCATGGCCGGCATCTCCGCCGCCGCGGCTTCGATCTTCTTCGCCTATGTCGGCTTCGACGCGGTCTCGACTGCGGCGGAAGAAACCAAGAATCCGCAGCGCAACATGCCGATCGGCCTGATCGGCTCGCTCGCCATCTGCACCATCTTCTACATCCTCGTCGCCGCCGGCGTAGTCGGCAGCGTCGGCGCGCAGCCCGTCTCTGACGCGGCGGGCAATGCCTATGCCGCGGGCAGCCTCGAGCTCAGCAAGGCCTGTGCCGCGCTCGGTGACAATGCCGTGGTCTGCTCCAAGGAAGCGCTGGCCTGGACGCTCCGCAACATCGGCTGGACGCAGATCGGCAACCTTGTCGGCCTCGCCGCTGCGATCGCACTGCCTTCGGTCATCCTGATGATGATGTTCGGCCAGACGCGCATCTTCTTCGTGATGAGCCGCGACGGCCTGCTCCCCGCGCTCTTCTCTAGGGTGCACACGCGCTACCACACGCCGCACGTGATCACGATCATTACGGGTGTGTTCGTCGCGCTCTTCGCCGCCTTCTTCCCGGTGGGCAAGCTGGCGGATATCTCCAATTCGGGAACGCTGTTCGCCTTCGCCATGGTCTCGATCGCGGTGATGGTGCTCAGGCGGACCGACGCGAACCGTGCGCGCCCCTTCCGCACGCCTGCAGTCAATATCATCGCGCCGATCTCGATCGCGGGCTGCGTCTATCTGTTCTGGAGCCTTTCGGTCGACACCAAGCTGATGTTCATCGGCTGGGCCGCGGTCGGCTTGGTCGTCTATTTCCTTTACAGCCGCTCGCGCAGCCATGTCGGCCGCGGGGTCGTGGAAGTACACGAGACCGACAGCGACGTGCCGCCGCAGCCGGTGCCGCCCGTCCCCGAAATCTAAAGGGGCCGGACATCCGGACAAAAAAAGGGGAGGCAACCGCCTCCCCTTTTCTTTTGCGCCGTTGTCGGCCGGTCAGCCGAGGCGGGTCGCGACCAGTGCCTTGAGATCGACTTCGGGACGTGCGCCATAGTGTGAGATGATCTCGGCCGCGCAGATCGCGCCCATGCGCAGGCTGTCCTCGACCGAGCGGCCCTGCGCCTGCCCCGTCAGGAACCCCGCCGCGAACAGGTCGCCCGCGCCGGTGGTGTCGACCACCCGCTCGATCGGCTCGGCGGACACTTCGAAGCGCTGGCCCTCGCAGACCGCTATCGCGCCCTTTTCGCTGCGCGTCACGACCAGCACGCGCACCTGCGGCGCGACCGCGGCGACCGCCGCCTCGAAATCGTCGAGTTCGGTCAGCGACGTGATCTCCGCCTCGTTGGCAAAGAGAATGTCGACATCGCCGCGCGCGATCAGATCACGGAAGCTGTCGCGGTGGCGCGAGATGCAGAAGGTGTCCGACAGCGTGAAGGCGACCTTGCGCCCCCTCGCATGCGCGATCTCGATCGCGGCGCGCATCGCGGCGCGCGGTTCCGCGGGATCCCAGAGATAGCCTTCGAGATAGAGGATCGCGCCGCTTTCGATCATCGCGCGATCGAGCGCCGATTCGGGCAGGAACTGCGAGGCGCCGAGATAGGTGTTCATCGTGCGCTGGCCGTCGGGGGTGACGAGGATCAGGCAGCGCGCGGTCGAGGGCTCGGTCTGCTCACGCGGCGCGGTGGTGAAGGCAACGCCCTGCGCGCGGATATCGTGCGCGAAGACCGCGCCGAGCTGGTCGTCCGCGACCTGGCCGATGAAACCCGCCTTGCCGCCCAGCGCCGCGATGCCCGCGACGGTGTTCGCCGCGGAGCCGCCGCTGATCTCGCGCCCGACACCCATCTTGGCGTAGAGTGCCTCGGCATCCTCGGTCGAGAAGAGCAGCTGCATCGTGCCCTTGGCCATGCCCTCTTCGGCGATGAAGGCGTCATCGGCCTGGGCGAGGACGTCGACGATGGCATTGCCGATCGCGACGATGTCGTACTGCGGATCGCTCAAGAAACACTCCTGGCTGGAAACTGTCGGGAAGATTGCGCGCCGCCCTAATCTGAGGCGAGGGCCGACGCAACCGCGATTGACGTGTCCGGCCACGCTCCGCCATGGTCGCGCGCATGATCCGCGCCTTCACGCTTTCGCTCGGCCAGCTTTTCGACCCCGCGATCCTGAAGGTGTTCGCCAAGGTCATCGCGATCACGATCGCCCTGTTCGCCCTGCTGGGCGTGGCATTGTGGTGGGCGGCGGGCGCGCTTGCCGTGCATTATGGCTGGGGCGAATGGTCGGGTTGGGCCGAGGCGGCGGCGGTGATGGTCGCGCTGATCGCGGGCTGGCTGCTGTTCCGCGTCGTCGCGATCGCGGTGATCGGAATCTTCGCCGACGCGGTGGTCGAGGCGGTCGAGCGCCGGCACTATCCCGGGGCGCTGGCGAGCGCGAAGGCACCGGGGCTCGTCCGCACGGCGCGGATGGGTCTGGCCTCGGCAGGCCGGGCGCTGCTGTTCAACCTGATCGCGCTGCCCGTCTATCTGGTGCTGCTCGTGACGGGCGTGGGCACGGTTTCGGTGTTCGCGCTGGTCAATGCGCTGCTGCTGGGCCGTGATCTGGGAGAGATTGCGGCACCTCCCCGTTGCGGCGATCCGGGAATGGCTCGGGATGACGCGCGCGTCGCGCTTCGTGCTCGGGCTTGTCGTGACAGGGCTGTTCGTGGTTCCTGTCGCCAACCTGTTCGCGCCGATCCTCGGCGCGGCGATGGCGACGCATCTGTTTCACGGGAGAAGGGCATGAGGGTTGGGGCATGGATCATCGCGGGCGCATTGGCGCTCGGCGGGTGCGTCGCGGCGCCCCCACCCAAGCCCGCAGCGCCCGCGCCAAGGCCCTTTGCGGGGACGCAGGGGCCGCAGCAGGTGATCGGCCAGAATGCGCGCACGCTCACGATGCTGTTCGGCCAGCCGGTGCAGGACGTGCGCGAATTCAACGCGCGCAGGCTGCAGTTCGCGGGCGGTTCCTGCGTGCTCGACACCTATCTCTACGCGAAGAAGAAGGGCCAGGAACCAGTGGTGACGCATCTCGATGCTCGCCGTCCCGACGGCGCGGATTTCGACGAGACGAGCTGCGTCGCGGCGCTCAGTCGCAAATAGCCGCAGCGCCAGCTTCATAGTTGAAGCGCTCGGGCGCGAGCCGTGCTGCCGCCCAGAGCGCGGCGTCGCGCACCGCGAGATCGGGATCGTCGAGCAGCGCCACAAGGCTGTCGAGCAATGCTGGATCGTCGCTGTTGCCCGCGGCGAGCGCGGCGTTGCGCACCATGCGGTCACGCCCGATCCGCTTGATCGGCGATCCCGCAAACACCTGCCGGAAGGCCGCGTCGTCGAGCGCGAGCAGGTCGGCGAGCGCTGGCGCGACCAGTTCGGCGCGCGGTAAAAAAGCCAGATTCGCGGAAGCCGTGCGCGCGAACTTGTTCCACGGGCAGACCGCTAGGCAATCGTCGCAGCCATAGATGCGGTTGCCCAGCGCGGCCCGGAACTCGAGCGGGATCGGCCCCTTGTGCTCTATGGTAAGGTAGGAAATGCAGCGCCGCGCATCGACGCGATAGGGCGCGGGAAATGCATCGGTGGGGCAGGCGCGCTGGCACGCGTCGCACGACCCGCAGCGATCGCGTCCCGCCGCATCGGGGGCGAGCTCGAGCGTCGTGTAGATCGCGCCGAGGAAGAGCCAGCTGCCATCGACGCGGCTGACCAGATTGCTGTGCTTGCCCTGCCAGCCGATCCCCGCCGCCTCGGCCAGCGGCTTTTCCATCACCGGCGCAGTGTCGACGAACACCTTGAGTTCGCCGCCCGCACGATCGACAAGCCAGCGCGCGAGCTGCTTGAGCAGCTTCTTGACGATATCGTGATAGTCCTGCCCCTGCGCATAGGCGGAGATGCGGCCGACGCTCCCCTCCCCCTCGAGCCGGAGCGGATCGGCCGCGGGCGCATAGCTCATCCCGAGCATGATCACCGAGCGCACCTCTGGCCAGAGCCCCGCCGGGCTGCCGCGTTGTTCGGCGCGGCTTTCCATCCACAGCATGTCGCCATGGCAGCCTTCGGCAAGCCACGCGTTGAGCCGCTCGGAGGTGCGTGGCGCAACGTCGGCGCGCGCGATCCCGCACGCCGCAAAGCCGAGGCGCGCGGCCTCAGCCTTCAGCGCGGCGTCGATATCGCTGCTCATCATTGGGTAACCTGCGCGCGGCATAGTGTCTGATACATGGATCGCCCGCGCATCATAGCCCCATCGCACCCGACCCGCTACGATGGCACGGATCCCCGTTGACCCGACCGCGAATATGCTCAACCTCGACAGGCTTATGCAACAGGACTCGGTACGGCTGGGGGCCGACGACATAGCCGTTCGCGCGACCGGCCTCGGCAAGGATTTCGGTAACCGGACCGCGGTCGACGGCGTCGACCTCGCGGTGCCGACCGGCATGATCTACGGCGTGCTCGGCCCCAATGGTGCGGGAAAGACGACGACCTTGCGCATGCTGCTCGGCATCCTCGAGCCCGACCGCGGCAGCCGCGCGATCTTCGGAAACCCCAATCCGCGCGCCGAGGGCGACCGCATCGGCTACCTGCCCGAGGAGCGCGGGCTCTATCCACAGATGAAGGCGCGCGAGGCGATCGCCTTCATGGGCGCGCTGCGCGGTCTCGACTGGAAGGAAGGGCGTGTCCGCGCCGCCGGGATGCTCGAAGCAGCGGGTCTCGGTCATGCGGTCGACAGCAAGATCCGCAAGCTGTCCAAGGGCATGGCACAGCTCGTCCAGCTGCTGGGCTCGATCGTCCATTGCCCCGACCTGATCGTGCTCGACGAGCCCTTTTCGGGGCTCGATCCGGTCAATCAGGAACGGCTTGAGGCGCTGATCCGCACCGAACGCGCGCGCGGCGCCACGGTGCTTTTCTCGACGCACGTGATGGGACATGCCGAGCGGCTGTGCGATCGGCTGGCGATCATCGCGGGCGGCAAGCGGCGCTTCGAAGGCACCGTTGACGAAGCACGCGGGCAATTGCCGATGCGGGCGCTCTATACGCCGCGCAGCAATGGCGCGGGCCTCGCCGCGCTGCTCCCCGCCGATGCCGAGAAACTGGGCGAGACCTGGCGCTTCACGCTGCCCAGTGAAGGAATCGAGCCGCTGCTCGAAACGCTGATGGCGCGCGGTCATGGCATTGCGGGGCTGTCGATCGAGCGGCCCGGCCTGCACGACGCCTTCGTCAAGATCGTCGGCGACGCCATGCAGGAGGCGCAGCCATGAGACGTCTCATTCGCCAGACCGCGGTGATCGCGCGGCGCGATTTCATCGCGACGGTCGCGACGCCCACCTTCCTGCTGTTCCTGCTGGCCCCCTTCCTCATGCTGGCCCTTGGCCTGATAGGCGGGCTTGGCGCCGTCCAGGTCTCGCGCCCCCCCGAAATCCAGCGCGAGATCGTGGCGATCGCATCGGCGGAGGATGGCGCACGCCTCATCGCGGCGGACCGTGCGCTTCGCGTCATCTATCGTCCCGGGGAGGCCCCGCCGCCGTTGCGCATCAGCGCCCCGTCGGGGAACCCGGACGCGCAGGCGCGCGCATTGTTCGCGCGCAGCGGTTTGCTGACCTCTGCGGTCCTCCACGGGCCGCTTGATCGCCCGATGATCCTGAGCGGGCCGGGGGGCGAGCGCACCGCTGCCTATCTGGCCGAGCTTGCGGAGCGCGTGTTGCGCGAGGCGCGCGGCGGGATCAGATCGGGCCAGATGCTGAGCCACCCCAACATGGCGCAGGTCAAGGCACCCCCGCCGCCGGGCGCCGCGCGGCAGAGCATCGGCTTCGCGGCGATCTTCTCGATCTTTCTGCTGACGCTGCTGCTGGCAGGCCAGGCGGTCGGCATGATGGCCGAGGAAAAGGGCAACAAGGTGATCGAGATCCTTGCCGCCGCGGTACCGCTGGAGGCCGTGTTCCTCGGCAAGCTGATCGGCCTGTTCGGCGTGGCCCTGCTCTTCGTCGCCTTCTGGGGCACGCTGACGCTGCTGGGCATCAGCCAGCTTCCAGCGGACGGGCTCGCGCTGGCGGGAATCAAGCCGGCGATCGGCATGCCCGCTTTCCTGCTGCTCACCGCGGCCTATTTCACCATGGCCTATCTCCTGCTCGGCGCGGTTTTCCTTGGCATCGGGGCGCAGGCCGGAACGGTGCGCGAGATCCAGATGCTGTCACTACCCGTGACGATCTTCCAAGTGGCGATGTTCGGCCTGTCGTCGGCGGCCGCATCGAACCCCGGCATCCCGCTCGCTCTTGCCGCGGAGATTTTCCCCTTCTCCTCGCCCTATGCAATGGCAGCGCATGGCGCGACCGACCCGCGGCTTTGGCCGCACCTGCTCGCGCTTGGCTGGCAAGCCTTGTGGGTTGCGCTGGTGATCACGGTCGCGGCGCGCATGTTCCGCCGCGGGGTGCTCAAATCGGGATCGGACCCGCTGTTCAGCCGCGCCAGGGCAACAGGTGCAAAAGCTGCAATCGTAAAGGCCGAAATTTAATCCTCACGTATGATTGTAACCGATCGGTACGGCCCCTAGATCGTGCCTACCCGGTTCGGGGAAACGTTAGACAAAACAAGGAAATACGATGTTGCGTAAGATGATTCTTGCGGCGTCCGCGCTCGCCTTCGCCACAGCCGCCCATGCAGGCACCGAAACCGGCCCCTATGTCGGCGTCGCGGTGACGGTGGATGCGCCCAACGCCGATGTCGACGGTCTCGACAGCATTGGTTCGACGGGTGTCGGCGGTTCGGCCTATGCCGGCTACAATGTTGCGCTGGGCAATGGCTTCTTCGTGGCACCCGAGGCCAACATCGACCTCAACACCGCCGAAGCGCGGCTCGACGACGGCACCAATTCCTTCCGGCTCAAGTCGCGCTGGGGCTGGGGCGTCGGCGCGCGCGCCGGCTATGACATTTCCGACAGCACCGCAGCCTATGTCCGTGCGGGTTATGCGCGCAACCAGATCAAGACCATCGAGAACGACGTCTCCGACAAGTCCTGGGGCGACGGCATCCGTGTTGGTGGCGGCCTCGAGACTCAGGTTGCGCCGCACGCGAAACTGCGCGCCGAATATAATTACTACAATTACGAAAAGGGCGTGAGCAACACGCAGGGCCTGCTCGGCATCTCCTACGCCTTCTGACCCGCTCAAATATCTGCGCGCCGCTCCTCCCCCCGGCGGCACGCGGAAGAAGGGAGCCGGAACAGGCGTTCCGGTTCCCTTTTTTGCAGATGCGGTGCACCGCCCCACCGATTCGACGGAGTGTCGTTGACACCTCTGTAAATAGTGGCATTCTGCAACTGAAAAAGCGTCGGGACAGGCGCAATCAGGAGAGACGCAGTCATGGCCACCCTTGCCCGCGAGGCGGCAGCGCCCGCCGATCCGCTCGACGTCAGCCGCGCCGAAATCTACCGCGACCATCAGTGGCATGAACCCTTCCGCCGACTGCGCGCCGAGGCTCCCGTCTATCGCTGCGAGAACAGCGCCTTCGGCGCTTACTGGTCGGTCTCGACCTACAAGCCGATCGTCCATGTCGAATCGCTGCCCGAGCTCTATTCCTCGTCATGGGAACATGGCGGGATCACCATCGCCGACCGGCCCGAGACCGTCGATTTCGTCATGCCGATGTTCATCGCGATGGACCGGCCGCAGCACACCGCGCAGCGCCGGACGGTCGCCCCCGCCTTCACCCCGAGCGAAATGGTGCGGCTGACCGAGTCGATTCGCCAGCGTACCGCCGAAGTCCTCGATTCGCTCCCCTGGAACGCCGAATTCGACTGGGTCGATACCGTTTCGATCGAACTCACCACGCAGATGCTCGCGATCCTGTTCGGCTTCCCCTGGGAGGATCGGCGCAAGCTGACCTGGTGGTCCGACTGGGCAGGCAATATCGAGCTCGTCCACAATGAGGAGACGCGAAAGCAGCGGCTGGACGTGCTGTTCGAGATGGCCGCCTATTTCTCGCGCCTGTGGGAAGAGCGCACCAAGGCCGAGCCCGGCCCCGACCTGATCTCGATGATGATCCATTCGGAGGCGATGAGCCACATGGACCAGCACGAGTTCATGGGGAATCTCATCCTGCTCATCGTCGGCGGCAACGACACGACGCGCAACACGATGTCGGGCCTGGTCTGGGGGCTCTCGCAATTCCCCGAGGAGCGCGCCAGGCTCGAGGCCAATCCCGCGCTGATCCCCAATGCAGTGTCGGAGATCATCCGCTGGCAGACGCCGCTGTCGCACATGCGCCGCACCGCGACCGAGGACACCGAGCTTGAGGGGCACAAGATCGCCAAGGGCGACAAGCTCGTGCTCTGGTACATTTCGGGCAATCGCGACGAGAGCGTCTTCCCCGATGCCGACAAGCTGATCCTCGACCGCGAGAATGCCCGGCGGCACCTCGCCTTTGGCTATGGCATCCACCGGTGTGTCGGCGCGCGACTTGCCGAACTGCAGATCACGATCCTGCTCGAGGAGATGGCCAAACGGCGGATGCGCGTCGAGCCGCTGTCAGCGCCCGAGCGGGTCGCGGCGTGCTTCGTCAACGGCTATAAGGCGCTGCCCGTCCAGATCACCCGTTACTGATCCGCGGGCATCGCGGCACCCCCGCGCCGGGGGTCGAAGAAGTGAGTACCGATGATGATTGATCGCCGCGTCCTGATCGGCTCGGGGCTCGTTGCCGGCGCAGCGGGCCTGCTGGGCTACCGCATGTGCGCGGCCGCGCCGCAGCGCTACGCGGTCAGCTACAGCGACGCCGAGTGGAAAAAGCGGCTGACGCCGCTGCAATTCGCGGTGCTGCGCCAGGCCGCGACCGAGCGCCCCTTTTCCAGCCCGCTCGACAAGGAAAAACGCGCTGGCACCTTCATCTGCGCGGGCTGCGCACTGCCGCTCTATTCTTCAAGGACCAAGTTCGACAGCGGAACCGGGTGGCCCAGTTTCTGGCGCCCCCTGCCCAATGCGGTCGCAACGAGCACCGACTGGAAGATCGGCGTGCCGCGCACCGAGGTCCATTGCCGGCGTTGCGGCGGGCATCTGGGGCATGTGTTCGATGACGGTCCAAGGCCGACAGGCAAACGCTATTGCATGAACGGGGTCGCGATGAAGTTCGTGCCCGCATGATCGCGAGGGGGAAGACTGTGATGCAACGCGTGACGCTGATTGGGCTGGCGGCGCTTTGTCTCATGACGTTGGCGACGGTGCGCGCCAATGCGCCCGGTGCGCAGATTGATGACCTGCGCGCCTTTGCCGATCGCTTCGACCAGGCGCAGATCGCGCAGGACCGCGCGGCTTTGGAACGCATGGTTTCGGACGAACTCGTCTTCATCACCGGCACCGGCGAACGGCAGGGTAAGGCGGCCTTCATCGCAGGATGGAGCGACTCCGACACGCGCTACGAGCCGGTCACGCTGGAGGATCGCGTGATCATGCCGCTGGGCGCCGATGCCGGGATCGCAGGGGCCGCGGTTACCATCCGCGGGACCGCGGGCGGCAAGCCCTTTGCCAGCCGCATCCGTTTCACCGACACCTTCCGCCGCGAGAAAAACGAATGGCGCGCGGTGCATATCCAGGTAACGAAGCTTCCCTGAGCAGCTCAGGCGAAGACCGCCCTGGCGGCATCGCCAAGTGCCTTCATCGCCGTCTGATAAGGTCCGGGGCCGTGGCTGACGCGCGCGACACCGAGCTCGCCTAGCCGCTTCGCCGCCGGGACGCCCGGAAAGGCCATGATATTGACGGGCAGCGTGACCGCCTCGCACAGCCGCGCGATCAGCGACTCGTCCATCAGCCCGGGCGCGAAGAAACCGCTCGCGCCCGCTGCGGCATAGGCTTTTGCGCGTTCGATCGCGCCGTCGACCATCGCGGCGTCATGCGTATCGACCGCGGCCTTGAGAAAGACGTCGGTGCGCGCATTGATGAAGAAGTCTTCGCCCGCGCGCCCACGGATCGCGGCAATGCGCGCTGCCTGATCGGCTGCGGGGTAAAGCCCCTCGCCGCCGACGACCTGATCCTCGAAATTGATGCCGACGCCGCCTGCCGAAACCGCCCAGGCGACATTGTCGGCGACATCGCCGGGCTTCACCGCATAGCCGCCTTCAAAATCGAGCGTGACGGGCAGGTCGACCGCAGCGGTGATCCGTTTGAAGTTGGTGATCGCGTCGTTCATCGACAGCGCTTCACCGTCGCCCAGGCCACAGGCGGCCGCGACCGACCAGCTGCCCGTGCCGAGCGCCCTCGCGCCTGCATCGGCTACTGCCCTGGCCGAACCCGCATCCCAGATGTTGAACAGAATCAGCGGGTCGCCCTTCACATGCAGTGCAGCGAATGCGCGTGCCTTTTCACGCTGACGATCGTCCATGGCGGTTCTCCTGATGTGATGCGCCCACGGCCTAGCGGGCGGCGGCGTGCACGGCTTCCTGTTTCTTGCCTTCAACAAGCCTGAGGTCGGTCAGCTGCGGGTTGAGTCGCTGGATCTCCTCCAGATAGCTTCGCGGCTTCTTCATCAGCTTTTCGGGAAAACTCACGTTGAGGCCGATCACCTGCGCCGCCTGCCCGGCGAAATGTACGCAGTTGGCGCGGTTCATATTGTAGCTCTTGCCCGGCGCGTTGCGCCATTTATCCACCAGCGAGAGCACTGCGCGATATTGTTCGTCGGTTAGCGTGACAGCGAAATGCGCCTTGGAATGCCCCACATAGCCGGGCTTGGCGATATCGATCCGGCCGGGGACCGAACCGAACAGGATCGCGGGGCTGATCGTCTTGGCGGTGAAGCCATAATTGGTGTCGACCGCTTCGCCCGTGTCGATCGTCGTGCCCTTCAACGTGAAGAAGGCGTGCGGGAAGTGATCGTCGAGGTCGTGCGAGTAGAAGGTCATGACGACCTGCGCCGAAGCGGGCGATACCAGACCCAGCAACAGGGTCAGGATCGGAGCAAGGAAAAGCCTGTACACGGTCAACCTGTCATCTCAACGCGAACCGGCGCGCCTTTTAGCGTCGCGCGATCGCGTCGTCGAGCCATGC
The DNA here is from genome assembly GCF_058781925.1 of Sphingobium sp. FW306-1B-F04DB. Lineage (NCBI taxonomy): Bacteria > Pseudomonadati > Pseudomonadota > Alphaproteobacteria > Sphingomonadales > Sphingobiaceae > Sphingobium > Sphingobium sp. FW306-1B-F04DB. Next base: position 54,363 of record NZ_JBYSXE010000023.1, read on the forward strand.
CGCGGCCTCGGCGGCGCTTTGTTTGGCGGAATCGGAGCGGTCGACGCGATAATTGGCCTCGCGCATCCGCTCGACGGGGATCGCCCCGATCAGCGGCCGCAGCGCGTTCCTGAATCGCGCATCCCGCGCACGCTCCGGCGCGACGAGCAGCAGCGCGTCATAGCCGGGAATCGCACCCTTGGGATCGGCGAGCACCACAAGCTTCAGCGCGGCGATGCGTCCGTCCGATGAAAAGGCCGAGATCGCCCCCACCTGCCTGCTTTCCAGCGCGCGATACATGAAGGTGGGGCTGTAGGCGCGCGTCGCCGCGAAACGCAGCGGATAGGCGCGGCCGACCATCGCCCATTCGGGGCGCTCGAGGAATTCGAGATCGCTGCCGAGCGTCATGCCCGGCGAGGCCCGCGCGAGATCGTCGAGCGTGCGCAGCCCCAGCCTTCGCGCGTCGTCGCCGCGCACCGCAAAGGCATAGGCATTCTCGAACCCAAGCGGCCCGAGCATCGACACGCCCTGCTTCTCGCGCGTCCAGCGCGCGATCGTGTCGATCATCGCGGCGCGCGGCGGCGTATCGGTGCGGCGCATCTCGTTGGTCCAGAGCGTCCCCGCATAGTCGACATAGACATCGATATCGCCCGCCGAAAGCGCGCGGAAGATCACCGCCGAACCCAGCCCCTCGCGATAGCGCACGCGATAGCCCGCGGCCTCGAGGCGCCGCCCGATCACGCGTGCGAGGATATATTGCTCGGAAAAATTCTTTGCGCCGATCGTGATGACGGCCGGCGCGGGCGCGAGCATCGGGAGAGCGGCGGCGCCGATGCCCGCGAGCAGCACGCCCAGCGCAACAAAACCCGGCACGCGCCGGCGGTGGCGAACCGCATGCTCGACGAGTCCGAGCAGTGCGTCGACCGCAAGCGCGAGCGCGGCGGCCGCAGCACAGCCGACGAGCACCAGCACCCAGTTCTGGGTCTGCAGCCCTGCAAAGATCAGGTCGCCAAGGCTCGGCTGTCCGACGGTGGTAGAGAGCGTCGCCGCCCCGATCGTCCACACGGCCGCGGTGCGCACCCCCGCCATCACCACGGGAGCCGCAAGCGGCGCCTCGACCAGCCGCAGCTTCTGGCGTGGCGTCATCCCCACCGCATCCGCGGCCTCGATGACTGCGGGATCGATCCCCTGGAGCCCGGTCACCCCGTTCCTTAGGATCGGCAGCAACGCGTACAGGCTCAGCGCGAGCAGCGAAGGCAGGAAGCCGAGCGCCGGGATACCGCCGCCGACCAGCGCCGACAGCATGAGGAGCAGCGGGTAGAAGAGCGCGAGCAGCGCGAGCGCGGGGATCGTCTGGATCAGGCTTGCAAAGCCGAGGACGATGCGCGCGAGCGCGGGCCGGCGCGCGGCGGCGATGCCGACCGGCAGACTGACCGCCAGCGCGAGCATGAGCGCGGCGGCGGCGAGCAGCACATGCGCCGCGAGCAGTTCGGGCAGCCGTGCGAGCGCTGCGTGCAGCTGCGCGCTCATGCGCCGTCCCCTCCCAGCTGCTGAAGCCGTTCGGCCTGTGCGCGCGGGATCGCGACGAGCGCGTCGGCCACCGCACCGGCGCGTCCCGCAAGCAGGTCGTGCGGGGTCGCATCGGCGACGATCGCGCCCCACTCCATCACCAGCACGCGATCGGCGAGCAGCAGCGCCTCGGCCATGTCGTGCGTCACCATGATCGTCGTCAGCCCCAGACGGTCGTGCAGCGCGCGCACGCGCCGGCCAAGCTGGTCGCGCGTCACCGGATCGAGCGCGCCAAAGGGTTCGTCCATCAGCAACAGCCCGGGCGAAAGCGCGAGCGCGCGCGCCACGCCGACGCGCTGACGCTGCCCGCCCGAAAGCGCATCGGGCATGCGCGTCGCGAAGTCGCGCGGCAGGTCGACAAGGTCGAGCAGCTCGCCGACGCGGCCATCGGCTTCCCTGCCCTCGAGCCTGAACCCGATCGCGATATTTTCCGCGACGGTCATGTGCGGAAACAGGCCGATATTCTGGAAGACATAGCCGATGCCACGCCGCAGACGGTGCGGCGGCGTCTCTGCAACCGGCTCACCGCCGATCATCACCCCGCCGCCGTCGGGCTCGACGAGCCGGTTGACGGTCTTGAGCAAGGTCGACTTGCCCGAACCCGAGGCACCGACAAGCGCGACGAAGCTGCGCGCGCCGATATCGAGCGTGACCGCGCTCACCGCGGGTGCCGCCGCACCATAGGATTTGGAGACCGCATCGAAGCGGACCGCGGGGCCGTCCATCCCGGGCCGATCGGTCACTGGCGCAGGAAAGACACGGTCCTTTCTCCCATCGGGCCGAGCATGCCCCGCGCACCCGGCGCCGGCAAGGCATTGATCAACCGCGCGTTCCCGGGTCTGCACATCTTCTGCACCGATTGCGTATGGTTCGAACACGGCTTGCCGCGATCATCCTCGGCTTCGATCCGCCACACCGGCCCCGTATCCATCGGGGAGAAGGACATGGCATCGATTGCGCTACCGGCACGCCGGCACGGTTTTCCCTTGAAGCTTGGCTTCGCGTTCACGCTCGTCGCGGCGGGCGACCTGCTCTTCTACCAGCGTGGCGAGTTCGGCGCGTCGATCGGGTTTTTCACACTGGGTTGGCTTGCCGTCACCATAGCGGGCAGTCCGGCGCTGCGCCGACGTCCGGACGCCTGGATTGCTGTCGGCATTGCGGCGGTTGCCGGCGCCGCGCTCGTCTTCGATCCCGGTCTGCTCGCCTGGGCGATCTTCTGGGTTGCGCTCAGCACCGCCGCGCTGATCCCGGCCACCGCCAGTTTCGACGATGGCTGGCAATGGTTCCAGCGCCTGTTCGTCCACGGCCTGCGCAGCCTCGCGGGCCCGGTCGTTGATGCCTGGAAGCTCAGGCGGGCACGGCGTGGCCGGCAGTGGCTGCCGCGAATCGGCGCAATGCTGCCCACTCTGGCACTGCCGATCGCGGGCAGCGCGGTGATCCTGCTGCTCTTTGCGCTCGCCAATCCAATGATCTCCGAAGCGCTCGCCGCGATCAGCTTGCCCACCATCTCGCCCCAGACGATTGTTCGGGCGACCTTTTGGGTGATGCTTTTCACGCTCGTCTGGGGAACGCTCAGGCCACGGCGGATATCGCGGGTGTTCGCCCCCTTCGACGGCAGCGGCGACATCGCACTCGCGGGCGTGACGATCGGTTCGGTGACGCTCTCGCTGATCCTGTTCAATGCGCTGTTCGCGCTGCAGAACGCGCTCGACATCGCCTATCTCTGGGGCGGGCTCGCGCTCCCCGAGGGCATGACGCTCGCCCAATATGCGCATCGCGGGGCCTATCCGCTGATCGCGACCGCGCTGCTCGCGGGGCTGTTCGTGATCGTCACGCTGCGCCCCGGTTCGCGGACCGCCGCCGATCCGCTGATCCGGCGCCTGCTCGTGCTGTGGATCGCGCAGAACGTCTTCCTCGTCGCCTCGACGATCCTGCGCACGCTCGACTATGTCGACGCCTATTCGCTCACGCGGCTCCGAATCGCCGCGCTTGCCTGGATGGGGCTGGTCGCGGTGGGGCTGATCCTGATCTGCTGGCGGATGCTGCGCGAAAGGAGCACGGGCTGGCTGATCAACACCAATCTCGCCGCCGCCGGCTCGGTGCTGCTGTTGTTCTGCTTCGTCGATACGGGCGCGATGGCCGCCGCGTGGAACGTCCGCCATGCGCGCGAGGCGGGCGGACGCGGCGCGCAGCTCGACCTCTGCTATCTGCAGGGTCTCGGCAGCGCATCGCTCATCCCGCTCGTCGAGCTCGAGCAGCGCAAGCTCGACGCCGATTTCATCCGGCGTGTCCGCATCGTGCGGCGGCAGGTAATGGATCGGACGCTGGCCGCGCAGGCGCATGGCTGGACGATCCGCAACGCCCGTCGCCTCGACGTGACGCGGCAGCGGCTGGGCGACGCCCCCGACACGCTGCCGTCCGGCGCCTATGACTGCCAGGGCCGCTTCGTCCCGCCACCCCCGCCCGAACCCGAAGC